>NZ_CP023738.1 GCF_002752655.1 Methylosinus trichosporium OB3b
ATGATCATGATCGATGGCGCCCTCGGCGAGGGCGGCGGGCAGATCCTGCGCTCCGCTTTGAGCCTGTCGATGGCGACGGGGAGGCCTTTCGTCATCGACAGGATTCGCGCCGGTCGCCCGAAGCCGGGCTTGATGCGCCAGCATCTCTCCGCGGTGAAGGCGGCAAAGGACATTTGCGGCGCGAAAGCGACAGGCGATGAGGTGGGGTCGACACGCCTCGCCTTCGAGCCCGGCGCCGTGCGCGCCGGCGAGTTTGTTTTCGACATAGGTTCGGCGGGCTCGACCAGTCTCTTGCTTCAGACTGTGCTCGTTCCGCTGACGCTCGCAGGCGAACCGTCGCGCGTGACGATTCGCGGCGGCACCAATAATCTCGCTGCGCCGCCTTTCGAATTTATCGATCGCGCCTTCCTGCCGCAGCTTCGACGCGCGGGCTATGACATCGCGGCCGCATTGACGCGCCCCGGATTCTACCCCGCGGGCGGCGGCGAGATCATCGTCGAAATCGGCGTGTCGACGCAGATGCATCCGCTCGACATGATGACACGCGGCTCGCTGATCGGGCGAAAGGGCGAAGCGGTCGTCGCCAATCTCGACATATCGATCGCCCGCCGGGAGGCAGAGACTCTATGCACGCTCTTGGATTGGCCGCAGGACGTCGTGCGGCCGATCACCGAGCGACGCGCCAAAGGTCCGGGCAATATTCTCGTGGCGACGCTCGCGTACGAGCATGTGACGGAGGTCTGCATCGCTTTCGGTCGCCTCGGCGCGAGCGCCGAGGTGATCGCCGAGGAATGCGCCACGCAGGTCAGATCATATCTTCTCGGCGACCATCCGGTCGGGCCCCATCTCGCCGATCAGCTGCTTCTGCCCCTGGCGCTCGGCGCGGGCGGCGCTTTCGTCACCTGCGCGCCGTCGCCACATATGTTGACCAATATCGCGATCATCGAGATGTTTCTCGGCGAGAGAATTACAACGACGGACCTTGGAAAGGGCAACTGGCGCGTTGTGATTCGATAGGAGGGTGGCGGCGCATGCGGTTGCGCCAGAACTTCGGACGCCACGCGCGCTCCATTCATCACATGACAGCCCACGCCCTGTATCGACCGCGTCCAGTCAGCTCGCGAAGGTTCGACGAGAGTTCGTCGATCATCTGGGTGGCGGCTTGTTGAGAGACCCGAAGTTCCTTAGCGGCAAGAGGGACGGTGACGACCGGCGAAGCGAGACACAAATCGACGAGCTGCGGCATCCTCGAATTCGTTCTTCGGCCTTTGCATTTTCTGAGTAGGAGCTCGCGCGCAAGCGTCAATCTGTCGAGTTCCTTCGAGTCCGCCTTCGCCATCGTTTCGATCGCACACGCGAACGCGATCAGTCGAGATTCAAAATCATCCCGGCCGACTCGGCGATATTTGGCCTGTCGAAATCCCGAATGCAGCGCTGTGAGACAGTGCCGCGTCTTTCCACGGGAACGGAGCAAGGCCGCGGCGAGCAAGGGACCGAGCCAAGCGCTTCGCTGTAACGGCTCGATCTCCTCCCAGGCATCGAGCGCGATGCTTGCGGCCATCAAGGGCGGAAGGTTCTGGGTTCCGCCCAGACGCTGGCGCCATTCCGCGACGCGCGCCTCGTCATCCCAATCTTCGTCGTAGACCAAACCAGAGTCGTCCCGCTTCAGCGGAGCCGGCTGGATTCGCTCTATCGGGCGTGACGTTCGCGCCAGCAATTCGTCGATTTCAGCGAATTCTCCTGTAATGATCGTCTCACCGTCCTCATCATCCAGCTCTCCATCCGCCACTTCGTCCATGGCGCCCGAACCAATGGTTGGCTCGGACACCGCATCATGCGGTCTCCCTGCGCCACGTAGATTGGCGAGGCCCTCGGTCGTCAACGCCCAGGCCGGTTCGCGATCGGCTATGCGACGACGCGTGAGCAGAACGGCGTGGGCCCGTACGAGCTCGTGCGTCGGCGTGCGCACGTCCATTCCGGCGTCATGAAGCACGAGGTCTTCGAGTTGCACGAACTCGCCCGCGCGCCACAAGGCGGCGCAGGCGTCGTTGAAATGCGCGCGGAGAGCGAACGCCTCGGCGACGGGACTGGAGCGAAGCCGTTCGTCGAAACGCGCGAGGGCGTCCGACGCGCTCTCGAAGGGCGCTTGCAGGCGCTCGTATGAAACAGAGGCGGGAAGATCTAATCCCATTTTAATCCTGCACGAATCAAGGCGATTTTCAATTTATATCGAATTTAGCTTGAGTCATAGAAGATACTTTTTTCCCTTCGTCCAACGGGATCGAAATGGAGCGCCGCGGCCGCCGAAAGCAAGCCTCGGGACGGCTCTGGAGGCGGGCTTCTGCCCGCAAATCGACGAAAAGGGCTGTTTTTCGGGCCTTTCTCCTGCTCACCTCTATGTCGCGGCGCGGAACTTCAGCCTTCGGATGCGTTTTCAAACGACCGATTTATAATGATTTCCAATTTTGGAATTTCGCCCAGTGACACATCCTATGGGATGTATTATATAAAGCCATGAAGCGCCTCGTTCTCGACACCTCGGTCATCGTCTCGGCGTTCCGCAGCTCGCGTGGCGCGAGTTTCGTAATTTTGAACCTCGTGGCCAAAAGACGCCTCGTCCCGCTCGTCTCGACGGCGCTGTTCCTCGAATACGAGGACGTTCTGCAGAGACCGGAACAGCGGGAGGTCCATGGGCTCGATCCGAGCACGGTCGCGAAAGCTCTCAAAGAGCTGGCGGCGCTGTGTGAACCCATCGAGCAGCATTTCAGCTGGCGACCACAATTGTCGGACCCGGCCGACGAAATGGTCTTGGAAGTCGCGCTGAATGGAAGGGCCGACGGTATCGTGACGCACAATGTGCGCGACTTCCACCAAGCGGTCCCAAAATTCGGGATTCCGGTTTTGACGCCAGGCGCCTTGCTGGAAAGGATCGGAAAATGAGCAAAGCGACTTATCCCCTGAAGCTGCCCACCTCCCTCAAGAAGGAGGCTGCCAGACTTGCGAAACAGGACGGCGTTTCGTTGAATCAATGGATCGCGACGGCCGTTGCCCAGAAAATCGGCGTCGTAGAAACGACGGCCGAGTTCCTGAAGCGCCGCGCTGGGAACGCGAGCGGCTCCGGTTTGTCGGAAATTCTTCGGCAAGCGCCCGACCGCGCGCCAGATCCCGGCGACGAGTTGCCTCCCGACTGGGTTTCGTCGTGAAGACGCCTCCTTCGCTCATCTCGAAACCAGTCCCCTGACCCATGCCCCTGATCGGCTATGCCCGCGTCTCGACCGAGGATCAGGTCACGGACGCGCAGACCGATGTGCTGAAGGCGGCCGGCTGCGTCGAGATATTTCGTGAGCACATGTCTGGCGCCAAGGCCTCGCGGCCGGAACTGGCCAAGGCGCTGGCGCGGGTGCGCCGCGGCGACGTGCTGGTCGTCGTGCGGCTCGACCGATTGGCCCGTTCGCTGTCGCATCTCCTGGCCGTGATCGCCGAGCTCGACGCCAAGGGCGCACATTTCAAATCACTCGCCGATCCGATCGACACGACGACCCCGCAAGGCCGTTTCGCCCTGCAGGTTCTGGGCGCCGTGGCCGAGCTGGAGCGCGCCCTGATCCGGGAGCGCACCAAGGACGGCCTGCGCGCCGCCAAAAAGCGCGGCCGCATCGGCGGCAATCCAAAGCTCCGCGCCGGCGACCGCGACGCCATCCAGCGCATCGTCGACGCCAAGGCGGCGAATTATTTCGCGCGCGTCAATCGAACGGCCGAACATTGGCTGCCGGTCGTCCGGCAAATGCGCCCGGATCACCGCTGGCAAGATGTCGTGCGCGTTCTGAACGCCAAGCGCGATGGCGCCAATGGCGCTCCCCTGCCCCAATGGACCGCCGAGCGCCTGAAGCGCGCGGTCAAATGCTTCGTCGCCGAGGGTTTGATCGAGCCCCGCCTCCTCCATCAGGCCGCCAGCCGAAAAGTCAGCAGCGAACGACTCGTCACGCTCGTCGCCGGGATCAAGCGGGCCAATCCCGATCTGACGCTCGCGCAAATCGGCGCGCAGCTCGAGGCGATGTATGAGCGCACGCCGCGCGGCGGAACGCGCTGGGCGCCCTCCTCCGTCAAAAGCCTGCTCGACCGCGCCGAAAAGCTCCGATTGCTCGCCGCCGAAACGCTGTGATCGAGCGGACGGCCGAGGCTCGTGAAAACCCATCCCCACGTCACCCCGTTTTCTTACGCTCGCGCGCCGCTTTCGCAGCCTTGCCGCGCAACAGCGCCATCAACACGGGCCCGAGCGAGAACTCCCCTGCCCTCGCCTTTTCGGTCAGGACACGGAGATAGCCGCCAGCACTCTTGATCTCCTCGCCGCGTTGCAGGATGGCGGCGATGACGATCGAAGCGTCATGCTCGCCCAAGACGTCCACGGCCTGCGCCCAAGCGTCTGGCGAAACGCCGAGAGCCGAGCGCACGATCGCCGCCGCAGCCGCCAAGTCTCGCCAGGAGGCAATTTCGCCGCTCGGAGCATAATCGACGATGTCTGGACAAGCCTCCAGCACCATGCCGAGCGGATAGGCGCGAAGCGCTGGTTTGGGATCGACGGTTCGCGAACGATCCGAGGACGTTTCAGCGCCATGTTCGATCGGTTTCCTACCCTTTTCGAGATTTGGCCCGGACGGATCGGCCCTGCCTTTTCGAAGGCTAGGTTCAAGATCAGAAGAGTTTGTGGTTTGATTCTGTATGTGGCGCTCAGTTTGAGACTCATTGCCGCTCATATTCTGAGCTTTTATGTGCGTTTCCAGCGACTTGTGGATTTCGGCCGCTAGCGCGGTCAGCTCGCCGGCCAGGGCCTCCAGATCGGCGCGGGAAAGCCTCCGACCATAGCGCCCCGAGAGCGTCGCGTAGCGTTCATGTGCGCCGTCCCAGTCGCCCGAGACGCCCTCCTCCAAAGCGGTTTCGATCATTTTTGCGATGTCGCGGCGGGTGAGCGTGATCTTCTCGCGCAGCAGCGCGATCGCACGGTTTTCGGCCCGCATCTCCTCGGCGAGGTTCTCGATTTCGCTCGAGCGCGCCACGAGCGGCGCGAGATCGAAGCCGAACGCGTCCTCTATGGCTCCCCCCTGCCCTTTTCTGGCGAAGCGTTTGCCGTTCGGAGAGTCACGGCGGATGATCAGTCCGGCGTCGACGAGGCAGGCGAGGTGCCGCCGCAGCGTCGCCGGCGCCATGCCATGGGCGCGGATCGATAGCTCCTTGTTCGAGGGAAACACGACGATGCCGCCGGCGGCTCCGCTCGCCTCCTCACGCCTCGCATTATTCCCCGCCAAAGCGAGGGCGGTCTCCTGATGGAAGCTCAACAGCGCGTGCAATACGGATAGCGCGCGCTCGGTGACGCCGAGCGGCTCTTTGGCTTCGGTGAGCGCCCGAAACAATCGCCATTTGTGCACGACGGTTTCGGATGCGCCCGGTTTCGCCGCGAACTCCTCGGTCGCGGTCTGGCTCGCCACCATGGCGAGCGACAGCGACCGCCGCCCGAAGGGCGTCGTTGGACGTGTCTGCATGATCCTTTGCCTCGTTCGGGCAAAAGAAATTCGCTCGCCGAAACGGCGCCGACTCTTGACAGCGATTCGCGGAAGTGTGATTCTCTTAGGTGCGAACTTTGAGAAGGGCTTCCGAGGCGTTACGTTTCGGGGGCCTTTTTCTTTTGCGGTTCAATCTCCGTGATCGACGTTTGTCTTTTCCTGCCTGAACGCTCGATACATATCGGCCAATCGTTCTGACAGATATTCTCCGAACGCTTTCGCGTCAGGACCTTTCGCTTTTAGCGACACCGTATAGCGCTTACCCTCGGCCTTC
This sequence comes from Methylosinus trichosporium OB3b, assembly GCF_002752655.1. Classification (NCBI taxonomy): domain Bacteria; kingdom Pseudomonadati; phylum Pseudomonadota; class Alphaproteobacteria; order Hyphomicrobiales; family Methylocystaceae; genus Methylosinus; species Methylosinus trichosporium. Next base: position 5,830 of record NZ_CP023738.1, read on the forward strand.
ATTTCAGCAGCCAGCACTCCATCTTCGGACGCCCACTTCGACTGCTGTCCGCTTCTTGCGCGGTTCGTCGATTTTTTGGATTTGAGCCGCGCCACGATCGCGTTGAATCTCTCATCACTGGAAAGGCCGGAGAAACCCGCGTCCTCGATGACTGCTTGCACGCCATCGATCGTACCGGGCCTTTCGAGAAGCGCCTTGAGTTCATACCAACGATCCCGACCTACCCCCTTTGCCGGCCCAATCGCCTCGAGGACTTTCTGGGGCAAGCTCGCAACCGAGAGCATTTTGGAAAGTGTCGTTCGGTCGATAGCAAGAGCGGTGAGGATCGTGGCGTTGTCCTCGTCGTAATGCAGCCGCGAGAGCTTTGCGGCGAACAGCGCCTTCTCGATGAAGGACAGGTTTGCTCTGGCCGAGTTCTCCTGCCCTTGAGCGACGACGTGTTCCCGGTCCCCGAGTTCCTTGATAACGGCCCGAACTTTTCGCTCGAGCAGCTTCGCGACGTGTGCGCGCCTATGGCCGAATACGATCATGTATCGCCCAGGCCGAGAAGGATGCGGACGAACCAGGATCGGCGAATCCTGCCCGTGATCGCGAATAGCCGCCAGGAGCTCGTCGAATTCTCGATCATCCTCGTCGAGTCGATCACGAACAAACGACACGTCGATGCTGTCGGGGTCGAGATCGACGACGGTCTCGCCTTCCATGAGCTTGTCCGCTCGGGCAGCCAACTCGTCGATAGAGCTTAAAATCGAACGAGAGGCGCCTTTCAGCGCATAATCGAGGGCAGGGGTCTTTTCGTCGACGCCACCTTGATCCATGAGGTTGGCGAATGGGTTTTTTCGAGCCACGACTCATCCTCCTCATTGATCTAGTTGATTGAAAGCAAACCGTGTTCTTGCTGATTTGACGGCCGTCAACGTCACGACCTCCCCCACGCCTGGTGAATGAGGCCTTGGATTTCAAAATTCACGGCGTCCATGCATTCGATCGCTCGATCATAGGTGTCGCGGTTGAAGTTCGCTCTGTCGACCTCATACAATGTCTGCTTCGTAAGACCGGCGTCGGAGATCGCCGTCGACTTGAGCATCGGGCTTTTCAGAATTTCCTCGGCCAACATGGATTGCATGAACCCCAGCATTTGAGCTTGAGGCACATCCGTCGGCTCGTATCGCGTGATGAGGTATCGCAACCAGTCCATCTGCACGCGAGCCCCGACCTGTTTGATGGTCCTGGTGATATTGCCGAGCATGAGCAGGAACTGACTCATCGACATCAGGTCCAACATTTGCGGATGCACCGTGATCAATACGGATGTTGCGGCGGCGAGCGCGGTCAGAGTCAGATATCCGAGCTGGGGAGGGCAGTCGATGATAACGACATCATACCGATCGTCCACCGCCTCGAGCGCGTTCCCGAGCCGGGCGAAAAACCGCTTGCCCTCCTTCGAACCCTGCATCGCGAGCGGCGTGGTATATTCATATTCCTGCAGTTCCAGATTGGCGGGAATGATGTCGAGAGACGGAAAGTTCGTCGCCAGAATGACGTCATGGATCGACGTCCTGTCCTCATCATAACGAATGGCGTCGTAAAGTGACGGGTTGCGGTCGATTTCTGGCTGGAACCCATGCAGGGCGGAGAGAGACGCCTGCGGATCCAAGTCGATGACCAGCGTCCGATGCCCGGTCAAAGCCAGATGTTGACCAAGATGCGCGGCCGTCGTGGTCTTGCCGGATCCACCTTTGAAATTCACGACCGCGATAACCTGCAGCTTCTCTCCGACTTTTCGATGCGGCACGTATTTCTTGGCGTCAGAACGACCGTTCTTGTCCAAATATTGCCTGAGCTCGATCATCTGCTCAGCGCGATAGAATCGACGGCCCCCTGCAGCGATTGTGGGCTCGGGACCTTTCTTCTCGAGGTGAAGTCGCTTCAGATTGTTCGGACTTACGCCCAAATAATGCGCCACCTCGGCCATCGAGAATTGACGCAGGGTCTTCTTGGCGTTTGGAGGAAATTTCTCCAAACGGAGTTGGTTGAGCTTCCGCGAGATCTCGGCGCCTTGCGCCAGGATCTTGTCGTCGAATTCGAATGTCGGAAGCATGTGTTCTTGCCCGGTGTCGTCAAATAGCGCCAGGAAGGCCTTTCCCGCGAATTTAGCGCCATTATGTGCGATTCTCTCGGGCTGGCAAGAACAATAGGGTTAACAAAATCCTAACTCAGAGCGCTCTCGCTTTCGCGTCCATGCGCGCAGGATCTTCAATGGCGTGCGCATATGGCTGAATTAGCGGCGCTTTGTTCGACTTTTTACGGCCGTCAACATATCGGCTGCGCTTCGACATCCCACCGCCGATGCGCCGGGCGACCTCCCTATCGCGGATAAAGGCCGCCCGCATTCTCGATGAAAGCGGCGATCCGATCGAGGCCGAGATCGCTCTTCAGGCTGGCGAAGACGAAAGGCCGCTCTCCGCGCATGCGGCGCGCGTCGCGATCCATCACCTCGAGCGAGGCGCCGACCATCGGCGCGAGGTCGATCTTGTTGATGATCAAAAGGTCGGAACGCGTGATGCCGGGCCCGCCCTTGCGCGGGATCTTGTCGCCGGCAGAGACGTCGATCACATAGAGCGTGATGTCGGCGAGTTCCGGGCTGAAGGTGGCGGCGAGATTGTCGCCGCCGCTTTCGATCAGAATGAGGTCGAGATCGGGAAATCTGCGATTGAGATCGGCGACCGCGGCGAGATTGGCGGAGGCGTCCTCGCGGATCGCCGTATGCGGACAGCCGCCGGTCTCGACGCCGACGATGCGCTCGGGCGCGAGCGCGCCGGAGCGCGTCAGGAATTCGGCGTCCTCTTTCGTGTAGATGTCATTGGTGATAGCGGCGAGGCGATAATTTTCGCGCAGCGTCTTGCACAGCCGATCCATCAACGCCGTCTTGCCGGAGCCGACAGGGCCGCCGACGCCGACGCGCAGAGGTCCATGAGGAGAAGTCATCGAACCATCCTGCTCATGAGAGGCGAGCGACCAAAGCGCCCGGCCGCCAGGGCGGCGAGGAAGCCGAGCGCATGGCCGAGCGTCGTCGCCGCGACGAGGCCGCAGAGGAAGGCGACGCCCTCCGCGCCCTGCGGCGCTTCCGCTCCATGCGCGAGACCGTGCATCACGCCGAACGCGCCGACGAGGAACAAGCTGATCAGCGCATTGGCGCCGAGCCGCGTCGTCAGCATGACGCCGAGCAGGATCGCCGAATTGAACGTCAGCGCCTGCAGAAGGTTCGGCGGAACGTCGAGCTCCCCGAGCGTCGCCCCCAGAGTCATCGAGGTCACGAAGGCGAGGGGCGCCGCGAGCCGCCACGTCCCGCGCATTCGCGCGCCGAGCCAGCCGACCGCGATGATCGCGGCGAGATGATCGAGGCCGCCGAAGGGATGCTCGAAGCCGAAGGCGAAGCCATGGGTCGCGCCGGCGCCGATATGCGCATGCGCCGGCATGGCGAAGAAAAAGAAGATCGTCGTGGCGATCGTCAGGCGCGGCGCGCTGCGACATTGGATCGCTTCGCTTCGGTCGCGATGACGGCGCTGGCGTGGGACGCGAATGCTCATGAGCGGAATAGCCTCGTATATTGCGTTTCATGGCGCATCGACGCCATGTCGATGCGCAGGGCGGAGGTCGACAATTCGTCGAGCGCCGTTGTTTCGGCCGCTTTGGCGGCCCTCAAAATCGTCGGCGCGAGAGCGGCGAGCGCCCGCAGCCCGTCGGTCTGCCCGAGCGGAACGAGGCGCACGCCGGCCGAAACGAGATTGGCGGCGAATGCCTGCGCATAGGCGATGAGCGCGGCGTCGAGCGGCGCCTCCTTCGCCGCGGCGCCGAGCGCGACCGGATGAGCGATCGCGCCGTCGCGCCGCTGCGCCAGCGCGGCGAGCGCGGCGCTCGGCCATGCGGCGAGCGTCGCGCGCACGAAAGCCGCGCCCTGATGACTGGACTCCAGCGCCATCTCCGCGCTGCCGCGCCAGGCGGCGCAAAGATCGGCGATCTCGTTCAGCGCTTCGAGATCGCCCGCGCGCGCCGCCCGCCAGGAGGAAGCGAGAAAGACGAGGTCGCACCAGCCGCCGCCATGCTCGAGCGTAGCGCCGACATAGGCTTCGAGATCCGTGCGGCTGCGCACCTCGCCCGCCTCGATCGCCCATTCGAGCCCATGGCTGAAGGCGAAAGCGCCGATCGGATAGGACGGCGAGGTGAAGGCGAGGAGCGGCAGCAGCCAGTCGCGCGCTTCATCCATGACGATGTCCATCGGCGTGATGATGCGCATGGTCGTGCGCGTGATCGTCGTGATGATCGCGATGTCCGTGACCGCCATAGGCGCCGGGCTCGGGATCGAACGGCGCCTCGCGCCGCAGCGCCTCTCCGCCCAATCCTTCGACCATAGCGGCAATGACGGAGTCGTCGCGAATGACGAGGCGGTCGGAAAAAATCTGAATGGCGAGATGACGATTGCCGAGATGATAGGCGAGCCGCGGCAGGCCCGCGGCGCCGGCGCGAATTTCCAGCACCGGCTCGGGTCTCGCGACAACGCGGATCACCGAACCATCGTCGAGCGCGAGCCCGTCGCCATCGGCGAGCCGCGCCGCTTCTGCGAGATCGAGCAGAAAAGGCTCGCCCTGATCGCTCGTCAGGCTGCGGCGCCGGCGATGGCGCTCGTCCCAGTCGAGCGTCGCCGTTCCGCGCTCGCGGGTTTTGTCCCAGCTTCCTGCGGGAAGCGCTCGCGACGCTCGCATCATGTCTCCTTCAGAACAGGAAGTAACGTTGCGCCATCGGCAGAACGGCGGCGGGCTCGCAAGTGAGCAGCTCGCCGTCGGCGCGCACCTCATAGGTCTGCGCGTCGACCTCGATCTTCGGCGTCGCGTCATTGAGGATCATGCTGCGCTTCGAGATTCCGCCGCGCGTGTTGGCGACCACATGCAGCGGACGCGTGAGGCCGTATTTCTGCGCGATGCAGGATTCGCGCGCTGCACGGCTGACGAAGGTGACGCTGCTCTGCGTGAGGCTGCGGCCGAAGCCCGCGAACATCGGCCGATAAAGCACCGGCTGCGGCGTCGGAATGCTGGCGTTGGGATCGCCCATCGCCGCCATGGCGATGGCGCCGCCTTTCAAAATCAGCTCTGGCTTCACGCCGAAGAAGGCGGGCGACCATATGACGAGATCGGCGAGCTTGCCGGGCGCGATCGAGCCGACGAGATCGGCGATTCCATGCGCGATCGCAGGATTGATCGTATATTTGGCCACATAGCGCCGCGCGCGAAAATTGTCATTGCCGGCGCCGTCGCCGGCGAGCCTTCCGCGCTGTCGGCGCATCTTGTCGGCGGTCTGCCAGCAGCGAATAATCACCTCGCCGACGCGCCCCATCGCCTGGCTGTCGGAGGAATACATCGACAGCGCGCCGAGATCGTGGAGAATATCCTCGGCCGCGATCGTCTCCTTGCGAATGCGGCTCTCGGCGAAGGCGATGTCCTCGGGAATCTTCGGATCGAGATGATGGCAGACGAGCAGCATGTCGAGATGCTCGTCGAGCGTGTTGACCGTGTAAGGGCGCGTCGGATTGGTGGAGGAGGGCAGCACATTGGCTTCGCCCGCCACCTTGATGATGTCCGGCGCATGGCCGCCGCCGGCGCCTTCCGTATGGAAGGCGTGAATGGTGCGGCCCTTGAAGGCGGCGATCGTCGTCTCGACGAAGCCGCTCTCGTTGAGCGTGTCGCTGTGCAGCGTGACCTGCACATCATGCTCGTCGGCGACCGTGAGCGCGCAGTCGATCGCCGCCGGGCTCGAGCCCCAATCCTCATGCAGCTTGAGGCCGATGGCGCCGGCCTCGATCATCTCGACGAGCGCGCGCGGCTCGCTGGCGTTGCCCTTGCCGAAGAAGCCGAGATTGACCGGCAATCCTTCCGCCGCCTGCATCATGCGCTTCATATGCCAGGGACCGGGCGTGCAGGTCGTCGCCTTCGTGCCTTCGGCGGGGCCCGTGCCGCCGCCGAGCATGGTGGTGACGCCGCTCGCCAGCGCCTCCTCGCATTGCTGCGGGCAGATGAAATGTATATGCGTGTCGATCCCGCCGGCGGTGACGATGCGGCCCTCGCCGGCGATGATCTCCGTGCCGGGGCCGATGATGATGTCGACGCCGGGTTGAATGTCGGGATTGCCGGCCTTGCCGATGCGCGCGATGCGGCCATTGACGACGCCGATATCGGCTTTGACGATTCCCCAATGATCGAGAATGACGGCGTTGGTGATGACGGTGTCGACGGCGCCCTCGGCATTGCTGCGCTGGCTCTGTCCCATGCCGTCGCGGATCACCTTGCCGCCGCCGAATTTCACCTCCTCGCCATAGATCGTGTGGTCGCGCTCGATCTCGATGAAGAGTTCTGTGTCGGCGAGACGGATGCGGTCGCCGACCGTCGGCCCGAACATTCCGGCATAGGCGCGCCGTCCGATTCTATTCGCCATCGCGCGTCTCCAGAGGTCCCATCACCGCGCCGTTGAATCCATAGACCGCGCGCGCGCCGGCGTAGGGAACGAGCGTCACCATGCGCGTCTGGCCGGGCTCGAAGCGCACCGCCGAGCCCGCGGGAACATCGAGCCGCATCCCGCGCGCGAAGGCGCGATCGAAGCGCAGCGCGCTGTTGGTCTCGCCGAAATGATAATGCGAGCCGACCTGGATCGGTCGGTCGCCGGTGTTGGCGACCTCGAGCGTGATCGTCGCGCGGCCTTCGTTGAGGAGGATCTCGCCGTCGGCGGGAATGATCTCGCCGGGGATCATCGGATCGGCTCGTGAACGGTGACGAGCTTCACGCCGTCGGGAAAAGTCGCTTCGACCTGCACCGCCTCGATCATCTCCGCAACGCCCTCCATCACCTGCTCGCGCGTCAGCACATTCGCGCCCTCGGCGCGCAATTGCGCGACCGAGCGTCCGTCGCGCGCGCCCTCGACGACGAAATCGGTGATGAGCGCGATCGCCTCCGGATAGTTGAGCTTGGCGCCGCGCTCGAGGCGCCGGCGCGCCACCATCGCCGCGACGGCGACGAGCAGCTTGTCTTTTTCGCGCGGCGTCAGATGCATCCCGCGTTCTCCCTGCACATCCTATTTGGACCGAGCCTCGAGGCTTGCGCTCCTTGGACCGCGAGCCTTCAGGCTCGCATCCAAGACCCGCTCATTCAATTCATCCACAGCCGCGGCGCGCCGGCGCGCCCGCCCGTCGCCAGCGGCCGCAACGCCGAGAGCGCCTCGACGACCATGCGGCGCAGCCGCGCGGCGTCGCTCTCGAGGAAGCGCAACAGCAGCACGCCATTGACGAGGCTGGCCGCACCCTCGGCGCATCGGCGCGCGAGCTCGAGCAGCTCCGCGACATTGGGTCCGACGACGACAATGGTCGCATAGCCGGCGGCGTCGCCGACGCCGAAAGGCGCGGCGCGATGCGCGGCGAGATCGCCTTCGAGGCCGATGGCGTCGGCCCAGACGAGCCGGCCGCCGATGCGCAAGCTCCAGCAATCGCGCAGCGCGCCCGCATTCAACCATTCGCCGCTGGCGCGTCGACCGAACAGCAGCATCTCGACGCCGAGGAAATGCGACGTCGGCGCGAGATCGATGTCGATGCGCCGGCGCAGACGCGCGCTGTCGAACAGAATGGTTTCTTGCGGCAGCCATTCGAGCCGGGCGCCCTCGGCGCAACGAAGGCGCGTCGCGATTTGCGCGCTCTCGCCAGCGGAGCGATAGATCTTTTCGGCCGCCGGCGTCGTGATCGTCAGCGCGGCGCCGGCCTCGACTTCTATGTCGAGAGCATAATGATCGCCGCCGACAACTCCGCCGCCGGTGTTGACGATCGCCGCCTCCGGCGCCTCGTCGGGCTCGACGGCGGGAAACAGCGCCCTCAGCGGCGCCTCCTGCGCCAGATGTCGCAACCGGCTCGCTCCCTGAACTTGCGCAAAGCGCATTTCAACGCGGCCCCTCGCACGCTCGGGACCCTTCACAACGCCACGAAATCCCTGATGCCGTCCTTGTCCATATCGGCCCCGAGCCCTTGTCTGACGATGCTGCCGCGTGACATCACCAGATAATGATCGGCGAGGTCGCGACCGAAGTCGTAGAATTGCTCGACGAGCAGAATGGCGAGATCGCCGCGCCGGCTCAAGCTCTTTATCACCTCGCCGATGAGCTTGATGATCGACGGCTGGATTCCTTCCGTCGGCTCGTCGAGGATGATCAGCTTCGGATCGGAGACGAGCGCCCGCGCGATGGCGAGCTGCTGCTGCTGGCCGCCGGAGAGATCGCCGCCGCGCCGGCGCAGCATCTCCTTCAGCACCGGGAACATCTCATAGATTTCGCTCGGCACGGAGCGCGCTTTGCCGGCGGGCTTCACGGCCATGCCCATCAACAGATTCTCTTCGACCGTGAGGCGCGAGAAGATCTCCCGCCCCTGTGGCACATAAGCGACGCCGCGCGCCGCGCGCTGGTTCGGCGTGAGCTGCGAAATATCTACGCCGTCGAGGCGGATGGCGCCGCCGCGGATCGGCGTCACGCCCATGATGCTGCGCAGCAGCGTCGTCTTGCCGACGCCATTGCGTCCGAGCAGCACGGTGCAGGCGCCCTGCGGCGCCGTGAAGGACACATCGCGCAGAATATGGCTGCTGCCGTAATATTGATGAAGGCCGCTGATCTCGAGCATCGCCTAGCGTCCCAGATAGACTTCGATGACGCGCTCGTCGCTCTGCACCTCGGACAAGGGTCCTTCGGCGAGCACGGCGCCTTCGTGCAGCACGGTGACCTTGCGGGCGATAGCGGCGACGAACTCCATATCATGCTCGACCACCATGATCGAATGCTGGCCGGCAAGCGTTTGCAGCAGCTCGGCGGTGCGCTTCGTCTCATGGTCGGTCATGCCGGCGACCGGCTCGTCGAGCAGCAGCAGCAAGGGGCGCTGCGCCAGCAGCATGCCGATCTCCAGCCATTGCTTCTGCCCATGCGAGAGCAGGCCGGCGCGCTCCTGCGCCTTGTCGGCGAGCTCGACCGTCTCCAGCAGCTCACCGATGCGGTCGATCGCCTCGCCGCTGATGCGGCGGAAGAGCGAAGCGCGCACGCTCTTGTCGGCCTTCACCGCGAGCTCGAGATTCTCGAACACGGTGAGATGCTCGAACACGGTCGGCTTCTGGAACTTGCGGCCGATGCCGGCGGCCGCGATCTGCGGCTCGTTCATTTTGGTGAGATCGAGCGAGCGGCCGAAGAAGACCTGGCCCGTATCGGGCCGCGTCTTGCCGGTGATGACGTCCATCATCGTCGTCTTGCCGGCGCCGTTCGGGCCGATGATGCAACGCAGCTCGCCGACGTCGATCGACAGCGACAGGCCGCGCAGCGCGCGAAAGCCGTCGAAAGTCACCTGCACATCGTCGAGATAGAGCGCGACGCCACTGGACATTTCGGTCGCTTCGTTCATGACGCGCGCTCCTTGCGAGGGAAGGGAAGCGCGATCCTCGGCCAGCGAGGCGCGTCGACGAGGCCGATGACGCCTTTGGGCAGCAGCAGCGTGACGAGCACGAACAGCAGCCCGAGAAAGAACAGCCAATATTCAGGGATGGCGGCGGTGAAGAGGCTCTTCGCGCCATTGACGACGACGGCGCCGACGAGCGGGCCGATCAGCGTGCCGCGTCCGCCGACGGCGGTCCATATGGCGATCTCTATCGAGGCCGCCGGCGACATCTCGCTCGGATTGATGATGCCGACCTGCGGCACATAGAGCGCGCCGGCAAGCCCGCAGATCGCCGCCGAGAAGGTCCAGATCGCGAGCTTGTAGGAGAGCGTGTCATAGCCGCAGAACATCACTCGGCTCTCCGCCTCGCGAATGGCGGTGAGCACGCGGCCGAGCTTGCTGGTCACGATGAAGCGCGAGACGAGAAGCAGCAGCAAGAGGCTCGCGCCGGAGAGCATGAACAGGATGATGCGCGTCTGCGGCGTCGCCAGCGGATAATCGAGAATGCGCTTGAAATCGGTGAACCCGTTATTGCCGCCGAAGCCCGTTTCGTTACGGAAGAACAGCAGCATCATCGCATAAGTGAGCGCCTGTGTGATGATCGAGAAATAGACGCCCTTGATGCGCGAGCGGAAGGCGAAGAAGCCGAATGCAAAGGCGAGCGCCGCCGGCGCGAGGATCGCGAGTGCGATGGCGTAGGCGAAATGATCGGTGAAGGCCCAGAACCAGGGGAACGCCTTCCAGTCGAGGAAGACCATGAAGTCGGGGAGGTCGGCGTGATAGCTGCCGTCATGGCCGATCTGACGCATCAGATACATGCCGAAGGCGTAGCCGCCGAGCGCGAAGAACACGCCATGTCCGAGGCTCAATATCCCCGCATAGCCCCAGACCAGATCCATGGCGAGCGCCAGCATGGCGTAGCAGAAGAGTTTTCCCGCGAGCGCGATCGAAGCGTCCGAGAGGTGAAGCATCGACGCTTCGGCGGTGGCGAGATTGGCGAATGGCGCGACGATGAAAATGACCGCCGCGCCGAGCGCGAAGGCGCACCAGCCGCGCCGATCGAAGAGACGCCGCGCGAGAGTGGGGGAGGGAGGGACATGGAGCATGGATTGCGCTCAATCGGCCTGTCGGCCGCCGAGCGCGAACAGGCCCTGCGGACGTTTCTGGATGAAGACGATGAGGAAGACGAGCAGGCCGATCTCCGCGAGCACGGCGCCGACGAGATTCTCGAATATCTTGCCTGCAACGCCGAGGCCGAGCGCGGCGTAGACGGCGCCGGCGAGCTGGCCGACGCCGCCGAGCACGACGACCATGAAGCTGTCGACGATGTAATGCTGACCGAGATCGGGTCCGACATTGCCGACCTGCGACAACGCCACGCCGGCGAGGCCCGCTATGCCGGAGCCGAGCGCGAAGGCGATGGTGTCGATGCGCGAGGAGTCGACGCCGACGCATTTGGCCATCGTCCGGTTCTGCGTCACCGCGCGCACGAACAGGCCGAGGCGCGTGCGCGCCAGCAGAAAAGAGACGAGCAGCAGCACCGCCAGCGAGAAGAGGATGATGACGACGCGGTTATAAGGAAGCTCGAGATTGTCGGTGACGAAGAGGCGGCCGGACATCCAGGCGGGATTTTCGACCTGCACATTCTGCGCGCCGAAGATCGTGCGCACCGTCTGCATCAGGATCAGGCTGACGCCCCAGGTGGCGAGCAATGTTTCCAGCGCGCGCCCATAGAGGAAGCGGATGACGAGGCGCTCGATGACGACGCCGACGAGCGCCGCGACCACGAAGGCGACCGGCGCGGCGGCGGCGAGATAATATTGGAAATGATCGGGCAGATGCGCGCGAAAGAGATTTTGCACCACATAAGTGGCGTAGGCGCCGATCATCATCATCTCGCCATGCGCCATATTGATGACGCCCATCAGCCCGTAAGTGACCGCGAGGCCGAGCGCCGCGAGCAGGAGAATGCTGGCCAGGCTGACGCCCGAGAAGACGATGCCGAGAGTCTCGCCGACCGCGAGGCTCGATTCGATATTGCGCAGCGACCGGGTGAGCGCCACGCGAATCTCGCCGTCCTCCTCGACCGAAAGGCGCGCCTTCAGCGCTTCGCGCACGCGGCCGGAGACGCTGGCGCGCAGCGCCTTGGCGGCGGCGAGCCGAACCGTGCGATGCGTCGACTGCAATTCCGAGAGGGCGCGAATCTGGCGCAGCGCGTCGCGCACGGCGGAATCGCGCTCGCGGCTCTCGGCCTCGGCGATGAGCGCGAGCCGCGCCTCGTCGAGCTCGGCGCTCTGCAGGCGCTTCACCGATTCGAGCCGCGTCGCGGGATCGGGAGAGGCCAGCTCCAACGCCGCGATCGACTCCTCGATCGCCAGCCGCACGCTGTTGCTCGTCGAGACCTCCTCGAGCTCTGCGGGAAGCGCGACGGGCGTGCGCTGCAGCGCGTCGAGGCCGTGATCGTCCTCGACGATGAAGACGCCGTCGTCCGCCGTTCGCACATGATCGGCGAGCAGATCTCGCAGAAAGGGAAGGGCGGCGACGTCGCGCTTCGCGACGAGCGCGTCGAGCGCGAGGCGTTGCTCCTCCGCGTCGCCGCCGGCGAGACGAGCAATCGTCTCACGATCGAGCGCCGCCGCCGGCGCGCAGAATATCGTCGCCATCGCGAGGCCGACGATCAGTCGCAGCATACGCAAATCGAGACGCTCCCTATTGCAAATTCGCTTGCGGACGGCCCTGGCGTCGAGCCGTCCGCTTCTCGCGTCAGTTGGTGTCGGGCTCGTCCTTCTTCTGATCGTTGCCGGCGATGAAGGGGCTCCAGGGCTGCGCCCGCACCGGTCCGGGCGTCTTCCACACGACATTGAACTGACCATCGGCCTTCACCTCGCCGATGAGAACGGGCTTGTGCAGATGGTGGTTCTTTTCATCCATCTCGGCGGTGAAGCCGGAGGGCGCGGCGAATTTCTGGCCGGCCATCGCGGCGATCACCTTGTCGACATCGGTGGTCTTCGCCTTCTCGACCGCCTGCTTCCACATATTGACGCCGATATAGGTCGCCTCCATCGGATCATTGGTGAGCGGCTTCTCTGGATTGGCGACGCCATGCGATTTGGCGTAGGCGGCCCATTTCTTCTTGAACTCCGCATTGGCGGGGTTCTTCAGCGACATGAAATAATTCCACGCGGCGAGATGGCCGACGAGCGGCTTGGCGTCGACGCCGCGCAGCTCCTCTTCGCCGACCGAGAAGGCGACGACCGGAACTTCCGTCGCCTTGAGGCCGGCGTTGCCGAGCTCCTTGTAGAATGGCACGTTCGAATCGCCGTTGATCGTCGACACCACCGCGGTCTTGCCGCCCGAGGCGAATTTTTTGATGTTGGCGACGATCGTCTGATAATCGCTGTGACCGAAGGGCGTATATTCTTCCATGATGTCGGCGTCGGCGACGCCCTTCGAGTGGAGGAAGGCGCGCAGGATCTTGTTGGTCGTGCGCGGATACACATAATCGGTGCCGAGCAGGACGAAGCGCTTGGCGCCGCCGCCGGCCTTGCTCATCAGATATTCGACCGCGGGAATCGCCTGCTGGTTCGGCGCCGCGCCGGTGTAGAAGACATTCTTCTCGAGCTCCTCGCCCTCATATTGCACCGGATAGAACAGGAGACCGTTCAGCTCCTTGAACACCGGCAGCACGGACTTGCGCGACACCGAGGTCCAGCAGCCGAACACCACGGCGACCTTGTCGGCGGCCAGCAGCTGGCGCGCCTTCTCGGCGAACAGCGGCCAGTTCGACGCCGGATCGACGACGACCGGCTCGAGCTTGCGGCCGAGCACGCCGCCCTTGGCGTTGATCTCCTCGATCGCCATCAGCGCCGTGTCCTTCAGCACGGTCTCGCTGATCGCCATGGTGCCTGACAAAGAGTGAAGAATGCCGACCTTGATCGGTCCCTTGTCGGCGGCGCGCGCGGGAAGCATCGCGCTCGCCGCGAGCAACGCGCCGGCGGCGACGAGGCCGAGGCTCTTGACCACTACTCTACGTTTCATTCGCTTGGCTCCCTGACGCGTTCAGAACTGGATTTGCAGGCCGAGGGTGAATTTGTCGGCGTCCTTGCGCGCGGTGAATTGATTGACCGCGTAATTGGCGGTGATGCGCAGATTATGACCGTCGATCACATAGGTGGCGCCCATGTCGTATTGGCGCTCCCATGTGAATGCGAGCGTGTCGCGGAAGGATTGGTAGCGGAAATAGGGCTGCAGCCTGCCCCAGCCGATCACATAAGGGATGAGATAGCCGGCGCCGAGCATATAGGCTTCGCCCGGACGAATGCCGCCGACGAGATCGGTCGAGCGCGCGCCGTTGAGATTGGTGGCGACGTCATTCACGCCATTCGTATAGTAGCGGTAATAGGCGCCCTCGAAGGTGACGGCGCCGAACTCGCCGAGCTTCTTCTCGAACAGCAGGTCGACGTTCCAGGCGGTGAAGTCGGCGCGCTGCAGCGCATTGCCGACGCCGTCCTGCTGATGCTGAACGGCAAAGCCGATGCCGAGAACATCCGCGCCGCCGAAATAGGTGCTGCTCGTGTAATAGGCCGGGTCCGGATCGGGGTCGAGCAGATTGAGGTTCACGCGGCCGGCGAACAAAGGATGGCCGGATTGATTCGAGGCGCCGACGATCTGGTTGTGCCCGTCATAAACGCCGAACGAATAAGTAAGCCGCTTCTCGAACAGCTTGCCCCAGATCGTGCCGCCGTCCATACGGCCGGAGACCTTCCCGGGATAGCGTGAAACGACTCCTGGATAGGACCAGCCGAGAAGATAGAACGGGCCGTCGAGGTTGGAGCGGTCGCTCGGCGGCAGCATGCGGCCGCCCCAGACGTTGATCTGGTCCATGGGCTCGATCTGGGCGTAGCCGTCGAGCACCTGAATGGTGCTGTCGCCGGTGATCTCCGTGTTCAATGTCGCTTTCAGATATTGGTTGAAGGAAGCGGAGGTGAACATACGGAAACGGTCGAGATCGACGCGGGCGGAATTGGTCCCGGGCGCGTTGTTGCGCGTCACGTCGCTGAAGAACGACCGTAGACCGAAACCGACGCTGAACCATTGGTCGTCGTCGCCGAATGGAACCACGACGCGCGCCTGCGCCGCGCCGGCCGCCAGCAGAGAGGCCGCCAGCGTCGTCATGGACGCCGCTCTCACGAAAGAATTGGAGCGCCTGCGCGCGTCGTCGCGCGCCTGCTCGTCGCCGTTTTCGGTCATAGATCCCCCTCGATGTCATGCGGCGCGCGCTCGCCCTTCGGCGCCCGCCGAGGGCTGCGATTCGTCCGCCGCGGTCTCGCCGCCCGTATCGGAGGAATAACGGGGCATGCCCTTACGCAGGAATACGCTGAAATGCGTATTGCTCCGTACGCGCTATCGTGTGGAATAGGGCGAAGGCCGGCGAAGGACCCGCCGGCGGGGGGAATGCGATGCGTAAATCGACGGCTATGGACATCATCGGCTGCGTGGCGGGGGCGCTCGCGCTGCTCGCTCTCGTGCAGCAGGCGAACGGAAAGACGGTGAAGGGCCCGGCGCCTGCGGCGACGCAGCCGCGATACGCCGTGGATCTCTGGTGGAACAGAGGCGGCGACATGGGCGGGCTGAAAAAGGCGACCGACGCCTGCGTGAAGAAGCTCGGCGATAGCGAGCGGCCGGCGAGCCTCTCGACCATGGTTCTGTCGCGGGCCATGCTAGACTGTCTCGAGGGGGAGGGGTGGCGCCCGGTGGGCGAGCCTCGCCCGGTGTGAGGTCGAGTTCAGAAAGAGCGAATGAGCGAGCAGCAGCGTATATTTCCCGTCCGGCGGACCTATAATCAGTTCGTCGCCGATCAGACGCTCGAAGATTATTCGCTGCGCTACACCGCCGAGTCGGCGCGCCGCTTCACGCCGTGGCGCGTCGCCAATACGGCGCTCGGGGCGATCTCCTTTCTCGCTTGCGAGGCGCTCGGCGGCGGCGTCACGCTGAGCTTCGGCTTCGCCAACGCCATGGCGGCGATTCTCGCCGTCGGCGCGCTGACCTTCCTCGTCAGCCTGCCGATCGGCCATTACGCGGCGAAATATGGCGTCGACATGGATCTGCTGACGCGCGGCGCCGGCTTCGGCTATTTCGGCTCCACGGTCACCTCGCTCATCTACGCCTGCTTCACCTTCATTCTCTTCGCGCTCGAAGGGACGATCATGGCCGAGGCGCTGAAGAGGGGGCTCGGCGTGCCGATCGGAATCGCCTACGCCATCTCGGCGCTCTGCGTGCTGCCGATCGCCGCGCTCGGCATGCGCTTCATCAGCCGCTTTCAGCTGTGGACGCAGCCGATCTGGCTCGTCCTGCAGATCGCGCCGCTCGCTTATGTGATGGTCGCCGGCGCGCCGGCGTTGCGCGCCTGGGCCTCGCATCCCGGCGCGCAGGGCGCGCAGGCCGCCGGCTTCGATCTCGCGGGCTTCGGCGCGGCCGTCTCAATCCTGCTCTCGCTGCTGCCGCAGATCGGCGAGCAGGTCGATTATCTGCGCTTCCTGCCGAGCAAGGGCCGCGTCGGCGCCGCGAGCCGGCGCGGCGCGCTGCTCTGCGCCGGGCCGGGCTGGATCGTGATCGGAGCGCTCAAGCTCGCCGCCGGCTCCTTCCTCGCCGCCCAGGCGCTCGCGCTCGGCGTGCCCGCCGAGCGCGCCGCGGAGCCGAGCGAGCTCTATCGTCTCGCCTTCGACGGTCTGTTCGGCTCGCCGTCGCTGGCCTTGGGGCTCACGCTCGTCTTCGTCGTCGTCTGCCAGACCAAGATCAATGTCACCAACGCTTACGCCGGCTCGATCGCCTGGTCGAACTTCTTCTCGCGGCTCACGCATAATCACCCTGGGCGCGTCGTCTGGCTGGTGTTCAACGTGATGCTGGCGCTGATGCTGATGGAGTTCGGCGTCGCCCGCGTCGTCGACAGCGTGCTCGCTCTCTACTCCAATTTCGCCGTGGCCTGGATCGGCGCTCTGACCGCCGATCTCGTCGTCTCCAAGCCGCTGGGCCTCAGCCCGCCGGCGATCGAGTTCCGCCGGGCCTATCTCTACGATCTCAATCCGGTCGGATGCGGCGCCATGCTGGTCTCGCTCGTCGTCTCGACGGCGACGCTCTACGGCCTCGGCGGCGAGACGCTGCGGCCGCTCGCGGCGCCGATCGGCTTCGTCGTCGCCTTCTCGCTGGCGCCGCTGCTCGCCTACGCCACACGCGGGCGCTATTATATCGCGCGGCCGCCGACGATCTTCGCCGGCGTCGCGCAGCCGCTGCGCTGCATGATCTGCGAGAACGCCTTCGAGCCGCAGGACATGGCCTGCTGTCCCGCCTACAACGGACCGATCTGCTCGCTCTGCTGCTCGCTCGACATGCGCTGCGGCGACCGCTGCAAGCCGGACGGCAGCCTCGTCGAGAAGGCGAAGGCGCGTTTCGCCGGCCTGCTCCCGCGCGTCGCGCTCGACGTCTTCTCGTCGCGCGCCGGCCGCTTCGTCATCGTGCTCGGCCTGCTCACGCTCGTCAGCGCGGCGATCCTCGGCGCGATCTATCTGCAATATGCGGCGGCGGTCGGACCCGCGGCGCGGCCAATCGTGCGCACGACGCTGGAGATCGTCTTCGTCGGACTGCTGCTGGTGATGGGCGTCGCCGCCTGGACCTTGGTGCTCGCGCAAGAGAGCCGTCGTCTCGCCGAGGAGGAGACGCGCCGTCAGACCGAGTTTCTGCGCGAGGAGATCGCCGCGCATGAGCGCACCGACGCCGAGCTGCAGCGCGCCAAGGAGGCGGCGGAGGGGGCGAATATCGCCAAGACGCGCTTCATCGCCGGCCTCAATCACGAAATTCGTTCACCGCTCAATGCGATCAACGGCTATGCGCAATTGCTCGAGCGGGACGTGACCGACAATCCGCAGGATGCGGCGCGCGTCATCCGCCGCAGCGCGGAGCACATCACCAATCTCATCGACGGCCTGCTCGACGTCGCCAAGATCGAAACCGGCTCGCTCGATGTCGCGCGCGACATCTTCCGCATCGACGAGACTCTCGATCAGCTCGTCGACATGTTCCGCCTGCAGGCCGCGGCCAAGGGCGTCGCCTTTCGCTATGAGCGCAGCCCGCTGCTGCCCCGCTATGTGCGCACCGACAAGAAGCGTCTGCGGCAGATCCTCATCAATCTCGTTTCCAATGCGGTGAAGTTCACCGAGACGGGTCATGCGTCGTTGAAGGTCGGCTTCCGCAACGACATCGCCGAATTCATCGTCGAGGACACCGGCGTCGGCATTCTGCCCGAGGATTTGGAAGGGATCTTCGCGCCTTTCGAGCGCGGCCGGCTGCCGCAGGTCGCCGCCATTCCCGGCACCGGCCTCGGCCTCACCATCACCAAGCTGCTGACGCAGATCCTCGGCGGCGAGATCAAGGTGGAGAGCAAGGTCGGCGTCGGCAGCCGCTTCGTCGTGCGGCTCTATCTGACCGCGGCGTCATCGCCGGACGAAGGACCGAAGCCGCCGCGAATTCGCGGCTATGCAGGGCCGCGCAAGACGATCCTCGTCGCCGACGACACGCAAGTTCATCTCGATCTGATGCGGCGAGCGCTCGGCGGGCTGGGCTTCGAGGTCATGACGGCGTCCAATGGCGCCGATTGCGTCGACATCGCGCTCGAGCATCGTCCCGATCTCGTGATGCTCGACATCGCCATGCCGAGCTTGAACGGATGGGAGGCGGCGCGACGTCTGCGCGCAGCGCTCGGCGCGGAGACGCCGATCATGATGGTTTCGGCCAATGCGCATGAGCTGATCGAGCGCCGCGCGATCGATTCGCCCCATGACGACTTTCTGATCAAGCCGATCGAAATCTCCGAAATGCTCGATCGCATCGGCAATCTTCTGGGGCTCGATTGGCTCTATGTCGCGGCGCGCTCCCTCGCCTCCGACACGCCGCTCGCGCCGCAGCGGCACGGGCTCTCGCCCGAGCGCGTCGAGCGGCTGCTGCGGCTCGCCGACATGGGCTACAGCCGCGGCATCGAGGCGGCGCTGCGCGAGATCGAGAACGAATCGCCCGGCCATGCCGCCGTCGTCGCGCAATTGCGCGTGCTGGCGAAGAACTTCGAGTTCGAAGCGTTGAAGCAGGCGCTGCGGGACGGAAGCGGCGATGTCGGCTGATCTGCGCCAGCGCGACACGGCGCTCGTCGTCGACGACAATCGCGACGAGCTCGGCTTTCTCGTCGACGCGCTGGAGCGCGCCGATTTGACCGTGCTCGCGGCGACGACCGGCGAGGCGGCGCTGTCGCTGCTGGAGCGCGTGCCACCCAATGTCGTGGTGCTCGACGCGGTGATGACCGGGCTCGACGGCTTCGAGACCTGCCGGCGCATCAAGCAGAATCCGCGCTTCGCTCATGTGCCGGTGATTTTTCTCACCGGACTCAAGGACACGAGCCATGTGCTGATGGGGCTCGAGGCGGGCGGCGTCGATTATGTCGTGAAGCCGGTGATCATCGAGGAGCTCATCGCGCGCATTCGCATCCATGTGTCCAATGCGAAAGCCGCCTTCGGCGCGCGCGTCGCTCTGGACGCCGCGGGCCGTCATCTCCTCGCGGTCGACCGAAATGCGCGCCCTCTGTGGTGCACGCCGCAGGCGGCTGATCTGCTCGCCGCGCAATTCGGCGCCTTCGAGATTTTACGCGCGGAGCCGCCGGACGCCTTCTCCGCTCTCATGCGCGCCGTCATCGAGAAGCGGGAGCAGGGCGCCGCCCAGGTCGAAACGGAACGAATGTCGATCTCCTTCCTCTGCGAGATCGGCGGCGAGGAGCTGCTGTTTCGCCTGTCGGAGCGGCATGTCGTCAGCGACGAGGCGTTTCTCGTCGGCAAATTCGCGCTCACCTCGCGCGAGGCGGAAGTGGTGAGCTGGATCGCGCGCGGCAAGTCGAATGTCGACATAGCGGAGATTCTCTGCATCTCGCCGCGAACCGTTCACAAGCATCTCGAGCGTATCTTCATCAAGCTCGGCGTCGACAGCCGTTCGTCCGCGACCTCGGTGGCGCTGCAGGCTCTGCAGAGCCGATCGAGCGATTGAGGCGAGCGTGGCGGGGATAGGGATCGAAGCAGCGCGCGCCGCCGTTGCTTTGCGCGGCGTTTCGAAGGAGAATGCCGCTCTTTCGGCGTAGTGGGAGCGCTCACTCGTGTCATTCACGAAAGACAATAGCCGTTTCGAAGATTGGCTGCGCATGCAATGCCGCGTCGACGAGGGCGCGCTCGCTCACAAGCACGAGCTGATGGCCGAGAGCGCCTTCCGTTTTTTGCGCGCCACTTATTTCCGCTGGGCGCGCAAGATCGAGGCGCTGTGTCCCGAGCTCGCGCAGGCGCCGCGGGTTCTATGCGTCGGCGACGCGCATACGGAAAATTTCGGAACCTGGCGCGACAGCGAGGGACGTCTCGTCTGGGGCGTCAATGATTTCGACGAGGCGGCGGTCATGCCCTATCCGTTCGATCTCGTGCGCCTCATGACGAGCTTTCGTCTCGCCCCGAAGACCACGGTCAAGAATCGCGAGGCCGCCGACGCCATCCTCGAGGGCTACCGGGCCGGGCTGCGCAATCCTCGGCCGACGCTGCTCGACGAGCAGGAGCTGTGGATGCGCGACCATGTCGGCTGCAGCGACGAGGAGCGCCGAAGCTTCTGGGACAAGATCGCCGATTGCAGGGAGGTCCCCGCCGATCCAGGGCTCCTCGCCGGCTTCGCGGCGAGCTTCCCCGACGGCGAGGCGAAGATCTTTCGCTATGCGACGCGGATCGCCGGCGGCGGCAGCCTCGGGCGGCCGCGCTTCGTCGTCACCGCGCGCTGGCGCGGCGGCTGCATCGTCAGAGAGGCCAAAGCGTTGACTCCCTCCGCCTGGGATTGGGCGCATGGCGAGTCCGGCGGGCCAAATCATTTCCTCGATCTCGCGCGCGGCTCCTATCGCGCGCCCGATCCCTTTCTCACGGTCGCGGGCGCATTTATTTTCCGGAGGCTCGCCGCGGATTCGCGAAAGATCGAGCTGCGCGACATCGACGGCGCCGGTCTGCCGGCGCGGCTCCTGCGCGCGATGGGCTTCGACCTCGGCTCCATTCATGCGGCGCATGAGGGCGCCGCCGACATTCCGCGTCACCTCGACGCTTTGCCGCGGGACTGGCTGCCTGCGGCGGCGAAGACAGCGGCGGCGCAGGTCGAGCAGGAACACGCCGAGTGGAAATCGCGTCGTTGAGCGAGCCGCCCTCGGCCTCGCTCGCTCTCGAGGGCTGCGCATTCGCCGATGTATCGACTATGCGAGCCAGTTCTGCACCTTCAGCCCCTCGACTCGGGCGAATTCGTCCATATTGGCGGTCACGACCGTCGCATCGATCGCCAGAGCATGAGCGGCGATCAATAGGTCATTGCCGCCGATCGGGGTTCCCCGTCGTTCCAGCCCGGCCCGGATCGCCCCATATTCGGCGGCGGCGGGGCCTTCCAGAGCAAGCACGGCCAGCTCTCCCAGCAGGCTCTCGACCGCCGCGGAGAGCCGCTTCGAGCCGCTCTTGGCGCAGCCGTAGCGCAGCTCGGCGGCCACGATGACGCTGGTGCAGACATTGGCCTCGCCCACATGAGCGATATGTGCGGCGACCCGGCCTCGCGGATTCCTGATCAAATCGGAGACGATGTTCGTATCCAGCAGATAGCGGGTCAAAAGATCGGCTCCGGCGCGGGCGGCTGATCTTCGATCTCGGGGAAGGCCTCGTCGATGGGCTCCATCGTCTCGAGCAGGCCCAGGAGACCGCGCTTGCGCGTCGGCTCCAGCACGAGACGATCGCCCTCGCGGCGCATGATCGCCTCGTCGCCGGGCAGCTCGAACTCGACGGGAATGCGCACCGCCTGGTTGCGCCCGTTCCGAAACAGCTTCACATGCCGCGCCTCGCCCATGGCCGCCTCCGTGCATAGGCTTTAAGCATATGCCGACACGTCGAAAGGTCAAGGCGCGATCGATCCACAAGAAAAAATTGCATCGCCATCGGCTTGCAGCCCCGAGGCGCGCCAAAATCTCAATCCACAGGCGTGTTTCCCCGGCGCCGCGCCGCGCGGTGACAAGGGGGGATACGTGAGCTACACCGTTGCGAACGTTCCTCTCTGAAGAGCGATTGCGTAATGCGGGTCGTCGGCGTCATCGGTATGTCCTGTCGACTGCCCGGCGCGGCTTCCTGCGAAGAATTTTGGGATCTGCTGGCCTCGGAGCGCGATGCGGTCGGCCCCATCGGCGGCGCGCGCTGGGACGGCGCGAAGCCCGACTTCGGCGGGCTTCTCGATCGCGTCGATCGTTTCGACAACGACTTCTTCGGCATATCGGCGCGCGAGGCGCGGTCGATGGATCCGCAGCAGCGGCTGCTGCTCGAGGAGACATGGCGCTGTCTCGAGGACGCCGGCGTCGCCCAGGACGAGCTGAGGTCGCGCGTCACCGCCGTCTACGCCAGCGTGATGACGATCGACTATCACCAGAATGTCGCCGCGCCAGGGACGCCGGTCGACAGCTACGCCTGTCTCGGCAATTACGTCGGCATTCTCGCCAATCGCCTGTCGCATGTGTTCGGCTGGCGCGGCGAGAGCTATGCGCTCGACGCGGCCTGCGCCGGCTCGCTCACGGCGCTGCATCAGGCGCGCCGCGCGCTGCTCGCCGGCGAGTGCGATTACGCCCTGGTCGCGGGCGTGAGCCTCATCATCAATCCCTGGCATTACCGCTCCTTCGGCAAGTCGCGCATGCTGAGCGCTAGCGGGCGCTGCCGGACCTTCGATCGCGACGCCGACGGCTATGCGCCGGGCGAAGGCGTGGCGGTGGCGCTGCTGTGCCGGGAGGAGGACGCGACGCGCAACGGCCTGCGCCTTCATGGGCGCATCCTCGGAACCGCGACCGGCCATGTCGGCTCCTCGCGCAGCATCACCGCGCCTTGCGTCGAGGCGCAGCGGCGCGTGATCGAGGCCGCCGCGCAGGCGGCCGGGATCGGCCTCGACAGCGTGTCCTATGTCGAGGCCCATGGCACCGGAACGCCGCTCGGCGATCCGGTGGAGATCGCCGCGCTCGGCGCCGCCTTCTCCGCCGGACCGCGCTCCGAGCCCTGCCGCGTCGGCTCGGTCAAGACCAATATCGGCCATCTCGAGGCCGCCGCGGGGCTCGCCGGCCTCGTCAAGACGCTGCTGATGATGCGCCATCGCCGCATCGCGCCGAGCCTGCATCTCGATTCCGTCAATCCGCTCATCGATTTCGAGTCCGGCCCGCTGCGGCCGGCGACGCGCGCCGAGCCCTGGGAGGCGCCGGTGCTGCGGGCGGGCGTCAGCGCCTTCGGCTTCGGCGGCGCCAACGCCCATGCGATCGTCGAGGAGCCGCCGCCGCTCGTCGCGCCAGCCCCGTCCGGCGCGACGCGTCTTCCCTTTCTACTGTCGGCGGCCTCGCTCGCGAGCTTTGGCGCGCTGTGGGAGTCTTGGCGCGGCTTCGTCGCCTCGGCCGCGTTCGAGCGCGCCGCTCTGGCGGATATTCTCGGCACGCTCGCGTGCGGTCGCGCGCCGCTCGCCTATCGCTTCGCGGCGGCGGTCGCTGATAAGTTCGAGCTGGCGCATCTGCTGTCCGGGCCGCCGCCCGAGCCTGGCGCATGCGCCGCGCCGCGGGTTTTGGCGGACATCGGCGGCGATCATAGCCTCGGTCTCGCCCGGCTCGCCTTGTTGCAGGCTCTCGGGCTGCGCTCGCTCATCCTCGCCCATGACGGCGATCTCGCGGACACGGATTGCGCCCTCTGGCCGCGCTATGATCGGCGCGCGCGCCGGCTGCGCCTTCCCATCGCGCTCGACGCCGCCTATCTCGCGCGCTTGCGCGAGGGGCTCGTCCTGCCGGAGGCGCCGCTGGCCGCGCGTGTCCTCGGCCGCGCCCGCGACCTTCTCCACAGCAATTTTTCCTTCCGCGCCAATATCGAGGATTGGGGCAAGCGCGCCTGCGTCGATCTCGTCGGCTGGCTCGACGCGCCGCCGGCTGGCGCGGACGATCGGCGCCTGCTGCTGCTCGCCGTCGCCGTCGCGCATCGCCGCATTCTCGCGCGCTGGCGCTTGCCGGAGCCGCGCGAGACCGCCGGCGAGTCCTTCGACGAGGTCGCTGCGCTCGTCGTCGACGGCCTGCTCGACGAGAACGAGGCGATCGCGCTTTTGGGACGCGATCCGCTGGAGCGCGTCGCCGAACGGCTCGCCCTGCGCGCGGTCGCCGCAAAAGGCGCGCCGGATCATCCGATCCTGCGCCGCGAATCCGCGGCGCGCGCCGGCGAGGTCGCGCTCGCTGCGCCGCCCGCCGCCGATCTCATCCTGCGGCTCGACGAGGGAAGCGAGACCGAGCTTCTCGCGCGGCTGTGGCGCGCCGGCGCGTCCTTCGACTGGCGGGCGCTCGGCGAGAGCTTCCGCACCGTTTCACTCCCGCTCTATCCTTTCGCGGGCGAGCGCCATTGGATCGATCTCCCGCCGCCTCCGAGCGCCGAGGATCCGCTCGACGCCTATGTCGCTAATACTTTATTCGTCGCGCTCGATCGCGCCGGGGCGTTGACGCCGCTCGGCGCGGGTTTTTCGCGCGAGGAGATGGCGCGGCGCGGCGAGGTCGATCGCGCCGATCTCGATCGCGCGCTTCACATTCTGTCGGCGCATGGCCTCGTCGCGCTCGAGGGCGGGCAGGCGCGCGCGCTGCGCACGCGGCGCGAAGCGGCGAAGGCCGCCGCCGCTCTGCGCGAGCGGCTCGCGGACGCCTCCGACAATATCGACGCCGGGCTGGAGCGGCTGCTCATGGCGCATTCGGGAACGCAGCGCGCGGCGCCGCCTCTCCCGCGGAGCGGGCTATCGAATGCGCCCATCCTCGCCCCCGCGACGTCATGGCCGGGCTTGTCCCGGCCATCCACGCCGACACGCCGTGGCTTCTCGGAAAGTTGGCGTGATGTCGACGTTCCGGCGAGCTCTACCAGGCCCTGCCCAGACGTCGCCCGACGCGAGCCGAGCGCGTGCCGGGACAAGCCCGGCCATGACTGCGGCGGGGAAGAGCCGGGAAGGGGGCTCGAGCAGATGCGCGCGCTCATTCGGCGCATCGTCGCCGAATGCGCCGGACTCGGCGGCGAGGTTGTCGCCGATGACGCGCTCTTCGCCGATCTCGGGATCGAC
Organism: Methylosinus trichosporium OB3b; assembly: GCF_002752655.1. Lineage (NCBI taxonomy): Bacteria > Pseudomonadati > Pseudomonadota > Alphaproteobacteria > Hyphomicrobiales > Methylocystaceae > Methylosinus > Methylosinus trichosporium. Next base: position 30,512 of record NZ_CP023738.1, read on the forward strand.
TCGCTCGCCGCCGGCGATGTCGCCGAGCGGCTCGGCGCCGCGCTCTCGCGCCGCATCCCCGTCCATGTCGTCGACGACTGCCCCACTGTGGAGCGGCTCGCGCGTCATTTGGCGGCGGGCCATCTGGAGCAAGGCGCTCCACCTTCCCCCTCGAGGGCAGGGTCGGAAAGCGAAGCCGTCCAAGCGGAAGGCCGAAACGCTCCCTTGGGCAAGGACCGGCTGCGCGAGCTCGTCGCGCGCGTCGCCGCCTGCGATCCGGCGAGCATCGGCGATGATCGCCGCTTCGAGGAGGTCGGCGTCGATTCTCTCGCTTCCGGCGATCTCGCGCAACTCATCGGCGAGGCGCTCGGCCGGCGCGTCCCGCCCCATGTGGTCGACGATCATCCGACCCTCGCGCGTCTTGCCGCTTTTCTCGCCGACACCCCGCAGCTGGATTTCGGCGTCACGACGCAATGGCGCCTCGCCGAGCCCGGCGACCTTTCCTCGCTCGGCGCCTATGAGATCGCCCGCCGCGCCCTCGCGCCGGATGAGATCGAAGTCGAGGTCGAGGCCGCCGGCCTCAATTTCCGCGATGTGATGGAAGGGCTCGGGCGGCTCGGCGGCGCGCCACGTCCGCTCGGGCTCGAATTTTCGGGGCGCGTCTGCCGGCGCGGCGCCGGCGTCGCCGATGTCGAGATCGGCGCCGCCGTCGTCGGCGTCGTCATCGGCGCGCTCGGACGCCATGTCGTCACGCGCCGCTGTCTCGTCGCGCAAAAGCCGGAGGCGCTCTCCTTCGCCGAGGCCGCCGCCGTTCCGATCGTCTTTCTGACGGCCCTGTGGTGCCTCGAGGAAATCGCGCCGCTGCGCCGCGGCGACAGCGTGCTGATCCATGCCGGAACCGGCGGCGTCGGCCTCGCGGCCTTAGAAATCGCCGCGGCGGCCGGCGCCACGATCATCGCCACGGCGGGCAGCGAGGAGAAGCGCGCGCATCTCGCCGGGCTCGGCGTCGCCCATATCGGCGGCTCGCGCAGCGCCTCTTTCGTCGAAACCGCCCGCCGCGCCACCGCCGGCCGCGGCGTCGATGTGCTGCTCAACTGCCTCGCCGGCCCGCTGATCGACGCCGGCCTCGACCTCGTCGCGCCCGGCGGCGCCTTCATCGAGCTCGGCAAGACCGATATTCGCAGCACGGCGGAGATCGCGCGCCGCCGCCCCGATATTCGCTACGTCGTCTTCGATCTCCTCGCCGAAATCGACGAACGGCCGCAGGGCGTCGGCGAGCGCCTGCGCGCGGCGATGCAACGCTTTGCCGCCGGCGGCTTCACGGCGCCGCCGCTCAGCCTCTTCTCCTTCGACGAGGCCCCCGCCGCGCTGCGCCATCTCGCCCGCGCCCGCCATATCGGCAAGGTGGCGCTGACCGCCGCGCCGGCGCCTGCGCCGCGCCTCGCTCGCGCCGAGCCGGCGACCGACGGGCGCATCGCCATCGTCGCCATGTCGGGCCGCTTCCCCGGCGCCCCCGATGCAGCGTCCTTTTGGCGCCTGCTGCGCGAGGGGCGCGAGGCGATCGGCGAGGCGCCGGAAGGGCGCTGGCGCGATGAGGAATTCGCGGCGCTCGGCGCGCAGTCGAGCGAAGAGTCGCGCCTGCGCGCCGGCGGCTTTCTCGAGGAGGCGGAGAGTTTCGACGCCGCCTTCTTCGGCGTTTCGCCGCGCGAGGCGCTGGCCATGGATCCGCAGCAGCGGCTGCTGCTCGAGGAGGCGTTCGTCGCGCTCGCCGCGGCCGGCGTCGCGCCGCGCGGCGAGGCCGATCCGCGCGTCGGCGTCTATATCGGCGCCAGCGCCGGCGATTATGATCTCAAGACCGCGCTGCTTCGCCTGCCGCAGGATGGGCCGTCGCTGCTCGGCCAAATGCCGTCCTCGCTGGCGGCGCGCGTCAGCTACGCCTTCGATTTCGCTGGTCCGGCGTTCACGATCGACACGGGATGCACGTCCTCGATCACGGCGCTGAAGCTCGCCGCCGAGGCGCTGGAGCGCGGAGAGATCGACATGGCGCTGGTCGGCGCGGTCGCCGCGCAATCCACGCCGCAGCTCGCCGTCCAGGCGGCGCGCGCCGAAATTCTCGCCGCCGACGGCCGCTGCCGCTCCTTCAGCGGGGATGGCGAGGGCCTCGGCCTGTCGGAGGGCGTCGGCGTCGTGGTGCTGAAGCGCCTCGCCGACGCGCTCGCGGCGCCCGATCGGCCGCTCGCGGCTCTGCGCGCCGTCGGCGTGCGCCAGAACGGCGCGACGCGGGGCTTCAGCGCGCCTTCGGTCGCCGCGCAGACGGCGCTCGCCCGCGAGATTTTGGCGCGCGCGGGGGTGGAGCCGGCCGAGGTCGGCTACGTCGAGGCGCATGGCGTCGGCACCAAGACCGGCGACAGGGCCGAGGCCAGCGCGCTCGCCGCGGTGTTCGGGCGCGGCGCGCCGCTGCCTATCGGCTCGGTGAAGAGCAATATCGGCCATGCGCTGGCGACGGCCGGCATGGCCGGCCTGTTCAAAGCAGTGCTGCAGCTGCGCCACGCCCAGCTCGCGCCCTCTCTCCATGCGCGCGAGGAGCCGCCCGAATTCACCGGCTCGCGCCTCGTCCTCAATCGGCGCCTCGCGCCCTGGGCCGCGCCGTCCGGCAAGCCGCGTCTCGCCGTGGTCAACGCCTTCGGCGTCAATGGCGGCAATGGCTGTCTCCTCGTCGAGGAGGCGCCGGCCCTCGCGGAGCCGGCGCGCGCCGCGCCGGCGGAGGGGCTGCTCGTCATGACCGCGGCCGCCTCGCAGGCGAGCCTGCGCGCGCGGCTCGAATCGCTGGCGGCGTGGGTCGCCGAGGAGCGGGCGCAGCTCGCCGACATCGCCTGCACGCTGCATGCGGAGCTCGCCGCTCTGCCCGCTTGCGCGCGAAAATTCCGCGCCGCCTTCGTCGCCTGCTCCAGCGAGGAGCTGCGGGCGCAGATCGGCGCGGCGCTGGCGAAAGATCGCCTGCGCGAGGCGCGCCGGCACGATCCGGAGATGCAGCGCATCTTCGCCGGCGCGGCCGAGCAATTCTGCCGCGAGGCCGCCGTCGAGGGACGGAGCAAGCTCGAAGCCGCGGCCATGATGTTCATGGACGGCGTCGATTTTCGCCCGCCCGCGCCGCATCCGGGCGCGCGGCGCCTCGCCTTCCTGCCCGGCTATCGTTTCGAGCGGCAGAAATTCTGGCCCGGCGCCGAGCCCTCTCTCGCGACCGAGAGACCGCGCGCGGCGCAATCGCCGAACGAGGATCGCCGGTTGACGCAGCTGCGCTCCGCCGCCGCGGAGGTTCTGGCGCTGCCGTTCGCAAAGCTCGACGCAGGCGCCTCGCTCCCGAGCCTCGGTCTCGACTCCCTGCTGGCGCTCGACCTGCGGCGGCGCCTCCTGCGCGCCCTCGGCGCCGCGCCCGATGTGCCGGCGCTGCTGAGCCGGACGCCGCTCGCAGCGCTCGCGGCGGGACTGCCGCAGGACGCGGCGAGCGCCGCGCCGGCGACGATCGCCGTCGATCCCGCCGCGCGCTTCGAGCCCTTTCCGCTCACCGATATTCAGATGGCCTATTGGCTCGGCCGCGGCGGCGGCTATGCGCTCGGCGGCGCCTGCCAGGTCTATTGGGAGTTCGTCGGCGCCCCGGATCGCGATCCCGCGCGGCTCGAGGCGGCGTTCAACCGCCTCGTGGCGCTGCACGATATGCTGCGCGCCGTGGTCGCGCCGGACGCGACCCAGCGCGTGCTCCCCAGCGTCCCGCATTACGCCATCGAGCGGCACGATTTTCACGACCATGGGGAAGGGCTCGCGGCGCTGCGCGCGGCGATGTCGCGGGAACAGTTCGATCCCGAGCGCTGGCCGCTGTTTCATGTCGCCTTCAGCCGCGACGGCGCGGTGTCGCGCCTGCATCTTAGCGTCGATCTGCTCATCATCGACGTGCCGAGCCTCGCGCTGCTGATCGGCCAATGGGCGCGGCTCGAGCGCGAGCCCGAGGCGCCGCTCGCGCCGCCGGCGATCGCCTTCCGCGATTATGTGCTGCATCGCCGTCGCGCGGAGGCGGACGCGGCCTTCGAGGACGCGCGCGCCTATTGGGCGAAGGAGGGCGCGTCCCTGCCGCCGGCGCCGCGGCTCAGAGGCATGAAGCCGCTCGACGCCGCGCCCGCGCCGCAATGGCGCCGGCTGCACGGCCGTCTCGACCCCGCGCCGCGCCGCGCGCTCGAGGCCGGCGCCGCGGCACAGGGCGTCACTCTGGTCGCCGTGCTGGTCACGACGCTCGCCGAGGTTCTGGCGCATTGGGCGGAGGAGCGGCGCTTCACGCTCAATCTCACCGTCAACGACCGCGACGCGCCGCATCCGGACATTGCGCGCGTCATCGGCGATTTCACCTCGACCCTGCTGCTCGACCTCGATCTCGAGACCGAGGCGCCCTTCGCTGCACGTCTCGAGACGGCGGCCGCGCGCCTCGCGGCTCATCTCGCCCATGCCCGCTTCTCGGGCGTGAAGGTCGCGCAGCAGCGCGGATTGCGGGGCGAGGAAGCGCTGATGCCGGTGGTCTTCACCAGCATGCTCGGCTATGGCCCGCTCTCGGGACCGCTCGGCCGGCTCGATTTCGGCGCCACCCGCACGCCGCAAGTCTGGCTCGACGTTCAGGCGATGGACGACGAGGGCGCGCTCGTCCTCAGCTTCGACGCGGTCGAAGCGCTGTTCCCGAGCGGCTTGCTGGACGCGATCTTCGCGACTTGGCGCGAGGCTCTGGCGGCGCTGGCCGGCGACGCGAGCCTCTGGCGCCGCCCGCTCGGCGACTGGATCGGCGCGCGCGAGCGCAAATGGCGAGACATGCGCAACGCCACCGCGCATCCCCTGCCGGAAGGCCTGCTGCACGAGCCCTTTCTCGCCCGAGCGCTGGCGCATCCGGAGCGAATCGCTGTCATCGCCGCCGGGCAGGAGGTCAGCTATGGCCGTCTGCTGGCGCAAGCGACCGCGGTAGCCGAGGCGCTCGGCCCATGCGCGCCCAACCGGCTCGTCGCCATCGGCATGAGCAAGGGCTGGCGGCAGATCGCCGCCGCCATCGGCGTGCTGATGTCCGGCGGCGCCTATCTGCCCGTCGATCCCGCTTTGCCCGAGGACCGCCGCCGCCGGCTGCTCGCCGCCGGGGAGGTCGACACGATTCTGACGACCGCCGCGCTCGCCGCGCGCTGGCCGCGGGACATCCGCGCCATTGCGGTCGACGGACTCGCGCCGGCGCCGCGCCCCGGCTCGATCGTGGGACGAGCGCGGCCGGATCATCTCGCTTATGTGATCTTCACCTCCGGCTCCACCGGCGAGCCCAAGGGCGTGATGATCGAGCATCGCGCCGCGCTGAACACGATCTGCGACGTCAATGAGCGCTTCGGCGTCGGGCCGCATGACCGCATGCTCGCCCTCTCCGAGCTCGGCTTCGATCTCTCGGTCTATGATATTTTCGGCGTGCTCGGCGCCGGCGGCGCGCTGGTGCTGCCGGAGGGCCGCTCGGCGCGGGACCCGGACCATCTCGCCCGGCTCGTCCTCGATCATGGCGTGACCCTTTGGAACGCCGTGCCCTCCTTCATGCAGCTCTTCGTCGCGAGCGCCGAGGCGCAGGCGGCGCTGCGGCGCCTGCGCCTCGTGCTGATGAGCGGCGATTGGATCCCGCTCGATCTGCCGCCGCGCCTCGTCGCCGCCAACCCCGGCCTCGAGGTCGTGAGCCTCGGCGGCGCGACCGAGGCCTCGATCTGGTCGATCCTCCATCCCATCGGCCCGCTCGATCCGTCCTGGAGCAGCGTTCCTTACGGCTCGCCGATGCGCAATCAGCGGTTCCATGTGCTCGGCGTCGATCTCGAGGATTGCCCGGACCATGTCGCCGGCGAGCTCTACATCGCCGGGGAGGGGCTGGCGCGCGGCTATTGGCGCGACGACGCGCGGACGGCGGAGCGCTTCCTGCTCCATCCGCGCAGCGGCGAGCGGCTCTATCGCACCGGCGATCTCGGCCGCTATCGCGACGAGGGCCTCATCGAATTCCTGGGCCGCGCCGACGGACAGGTGAAGATCGGCGGCTATCGCGTCGAGCTCGGCGAGATCGAGGCGGCGCTGTCGCGCCATGCGGCGATCGAGCAGGCGGTCGTGGTCGCGCGCGCCGACTCCACCGGCCGCAAGAGCCTCGTCGCCATCTATGCGACACGGCGCGGCGAGGTGGTCGAAGGCGAGACGCTGCGCGCCTTCCTGTCGCAATCCCTGCCGGCCTATATGGTCCCCGCCGTCTATGAGCGGCGCGACGCGCTGCCGCGCAATGGCAATGACAAGATCGACCGCAAGGCGCTGGCGAGCCCGGAGGCCGAGCCGGCGCGCGCCGCCGCGGCCCCGGGAGTGGCCGAACGCATGCTCGCCGTCTGGCGCGAGGTCCTGGGCAATCCGCGCCTCGCCGAGGACGACAAGCTCTTCGAGCACGGCGCGCATTCCTTCCACGCGGTCGACGCCAATCTGCGCATCAATCGCGAGCTCGGCCTTCCCTGCACGGTGACCGATATTTTCGAGTTCCCGACCGCCCGCTCGCTCACGGCCGCTCTGCTCGCGCGCAGCGGCGCGCCGGCGCCCGAGCCCATGGCCGCGCTCGCAAGCCGCCCCGCCGATTCGCGCGGCGACCGCCGCCGGCGCTTCCGCGCCATGGCCGCGCAGTGAGGGAGCGCCGATGCACGGGACCGTGACGGATCACGACGGCGACCTCGTCGCCATCATCGGAATGGCGGCGCGGCTGCCCGGCGCCGCCGATGTCGACGCCTTCTGGCGCAATCAGCTCGAAGGTCTCTGCGCCATCACGCGGCAGGACGCCGCGGCGCTGCGCGCGGCCGGCTTCTCCGACGCGGATCTTGCCGACCCGCGCCTCGCGCCGGCATTCGGCGTTCTCGATGGCGTCGCCGATTTCGACGCCCGCTTCTTCGGCTATCCGCCGGCGCGGGCGCAGTCGCTCGATCCGCAGCAGCGGCTGCTGCTCGAGGTCGCCTGGCATGCGCTCGAGCACGCCGGCTACGGCCCGGGGACCATAGAGGGCAGCATCGGCGCCTATCTCTCGATCGCGCAGAGCGGCTATCCGGCGCCCGCCGCGACCGATGTCGCCGACGCTTTCTTCGAGCTGACATCGCGCGACAAGGATTATGCGGCCTCGCGCGTCGCCTATAAGCTCGACCTCACAGGGCCGAGCCTGATGATTCAATCGGCTTCCTCCGGCTCGCTGGCCGCCGTCCACGCCGCCGCCGAGGCGCTGATCGGCGGCCAATGCGACATGGCCATCGCCGGCGGCTGCTCCATCGCTCTGCCACAGGGCGCCTATCGCCATGCGCCGGGCCTGATGCTTTCAGCCACGGGCGTCTGCCGCGCCTTCGACGCCGCCGCCGACGGCGCCGTGCCGGGAAGCGGGCTCGGCGTCGTCGTGTTGAAGCTGCTCCGCGACGCGCTCGCCGACGGCGATGCGATCTATGCGGTCATTCGCGGCTCGGCGCTCAACAATGACGGCGCGAATAAATCCGATTATCTCGCGCCGGGCGTCGCGGGACAGGCGCGCGTCATCGGCGAGGCGCTGGCCGCCGCCGGCGTCGCGGCGGAGACGATCGGCTATGTCGAGACCCATGGCACGGCGACGCCGATCGGCGATCCGATCGAGATTCGCGCGCTGGCCCGCGCCTTCGAGGGCGTCGCGACGCCTTGCGCGCTCGGCGCGCTGAAGCCGTCGATCGGCCATCTGCATGTGGCGAGCGGCGTCGCCGGCCTCATCCGCGCGGCGCTCGCCGTTCATCATGGCGTGCTGCCGCCGACCCTCGGCTTCTCGGCGCCCAATCCGGAACTTTCGCTCGAGACGACGCCCTTCTACATCAACACATCGCTGTCGCCCTGGCCCAAGCCCGGCCCGCGTCGCGCCGGCGTCAGCGCTTTCGGCCTCGGCGGAACCAATGTGCATGTCGTGCTCGAGCAGGCGCCCGCGCGCCCGCGCGAGCGGCTTCGCCAAGCTCCGCGCCTGCCGCTCCTTCTCTCCGCCAAGACGCCGCGCGCCCTCGAGGCGATGGCGCGCGATCTCGCCGCGCATCTGCGCGCAGCGCCGGCCATCGATCTCGTCGATGTCGCCTTCACGCTCGCCATGGGGCGCCAGCGCTTCGCGCATCGTCTCGCCATCGCCTGCGCCAGCCGCGAGGAGGCGATCGAGGCGCTCTCATCCGCGCGTGAGGTCGTCGGCGAAGGGCCGATGCTCGACGCTGCGAGCCTGTGGCTCACGGGCGAAAGAGTGGATTGGGCGCCGCTGTTTCGCGATCTCGACGCGCGCCGCATTCCGCTTCCGCTCTATCCGTTCGAGCGCGCGCGCCATTGGATCGAGACGCCGGCGCGACCGACCACGCCGCGCCCGCACGACACTCTGGAGGAGGCCCGCGATCTATTTGCCCGCGTGCTGAAGCTGCCCCCGGAGGATCTCGACCCCGACGCCAATTATGAGAGCTTCGGCGTCGACTCGCTGCTCGTCGGCAGCATCACGCAAAAGCTGCGCGAGCGCTATCCGAGCCTGCGCTCCACCGTGCTCTTCGAGCACAACAGCCTGCGCCGCCTCGCCGCGCATCTCGAGGGCGTCGAACGGAGCGACGCCGAAGATGGCGCAAATGCACACATCCTCGCCCCCTCGACGTCATGGCCGGGCTTGTCCCGGCCATCCACGCCGACACGCCGAGGCGTCTCGCAAGGTTGGCGTGATATCGACGTTCCGGCGAGTTCTCCCGAGCCCTGCCGAGACGTCGCCCGACGCGAGCTGAACGCCGACGACGGCAGGCGTTTTCCTCCCGTTTCGCAGCGGCTCGGCGTGGATGGCAGGGACGAGCCCGGCCATGACGGCGGCAGGGTTTCGCTATGTGTGAATCCGACAGCCGCTCGAGAGGGAGATGGTGGGGGCGGCGCCGCTTGCGAGCCGATCGCCATCATCGGCATGGCCGGCCGCTATCCTGGCGCGCGCGATCTCGCCGCGTTCTGGGACAATCTCCAGAACGGGCGCGACAGCATAAGCGAGGCGCCGGCGGATCGCTGGGACATCCGCGACAGCGTCGATCCGCAGCGCAAGGACAAGAGCTACACGCGTTGGGGCGGCTTCCTTACCGATGTCGACGCATTCGACGCGCTGTTCTTCGGCGTCTCGCCGCGCGAGGCGCGGCTCATCGATCCGCAGCAGCGCCTTTTCCTCGAATGCGCCTGGGCGGCGCTCGAGGACGCCGGCTACACGCGCCGCGGCCTCGAGGAGAGCGCGGGCGGCGTCGGCGTCTTCGCCGGAGCGATGCATGCGCCTTATCGGCTGGTCGGATTCGACGCCGTCGCGGCCGGCGTCCCCGTGCAGTCCAATCATTGGTCGATCGCCAATCGCGTCTCCTACGCCTTCGATTTTTCAGGACCGAGCTTCGCTATCGACTCGGCCTGCTCCTCCTCGCTGACCGCGATCCATCTCGCCTGCGAGAGTCTTCGTCGCGGTGAATGCGGCGCCGCGCTCGCCGGCGGCGTCAATCTCGTGCTGCATCCGCAGCAGCCTTTGGAACTCTGCCGCGCCGGCATGCTCTCGCATGGGCCGGCGACCCGCGCCTTCGGCGACGGCGGCGACGGCTTCGTGCAGGGCGAGGGCGTCGGCATCGTGCTGCTGAAGCCGCTCGCCGCGGCGCTCGCCGATGGGGACTCGATCCGCGCGGTCATTCTCGGCTCGGCGATCAACGCCGGCGGCAAGACCTCCGGCTACACCGTCCCCAATCCGCGCGCGCAGTCGCAAGTGGTGACGCGCGCGCTACGAAGCGCGGGCGCCCCGCCCGCGAGCATTTCTTACGTCGAATGCCATGGCACCGGCACGAGCCTCGGCGATCCGATCGAGATCGCCGGCCTCGCCGACGCGCTTTCCGAGGGCCGCGCCGCGCCCTGCGCGCTCGGCTCGGTGAAGTCCAACATCGGCCATCTCGAAGCCGCCGCCGGAATCGCCGGCCTGACCAAGGCCGTGCTGCAATTGCAACATGGGCGGATCGTCCCCTCGCTGCATGCGAGCCCGCCCAATCCGAAGATCGATTTTTCGCTCGGCCCGTTTCGCGTGGCGCAGCAGCTCGAAGACTGGGACGGCGACGGCCCGCGCCGCGCCGGCGTCAGTTCCTTCGGCGCCGGCGGCGCCAATGCGCATATCGTGCTGGAGGCGGCGCCGGAGCCCGCGCCGACCACGGCGTCTTCCGGCCCCTGGCTCGTCCCCTTGTCGGCGCGCGATCCGGAACGGCTCGCCCTGATGGCGCGCAGCCTGCGTGAGCGGCTTGCCTCGGGCGTGGATCTCGCCGATGTCGCCTATACGCTCGGCGTCGGCCGCGAGGCGATGGAAGCGCGCTTCGCCGTCGTCGTCGCCGATCGCGCGGAATTGCTGCGCGCGCTGGAGCGGCCGCTCGCCTTGGCGCAGGCCGGCGCGGCTGATGCGACGGCGCTGGCGCGCGCGCTGGAGCGCCGCGACCTCCACGCGCTCGCCGAATTGTGGATGCAGGGCGCGACAATCGATTTCGCGCGGCTCTATGACGGCGAGACACGGCGCCGCGTGAGCCTGCCCGGTCATCCGCTGCTGCGCGAGCGCCATTGGCTGCCGGAGGCCCCGCGCCGCCTTCTCGGCGAGGCGACTCCGACGCTGAGCGCCGAGGCGCGCTGGCCGCTCACCATCGTTGCGACCGATAAGATCCTGGCGGAGCATCGGGTCGACGGCGTTCCGACGCTGCCGGGCGTCGCCTCGATCCTCTGCGCGACGGAAGCAATGGAGCGGCTCGGCCGCGCGCCACTGTTCGGCCTGCGCGGGCTCACCTGGCTGCGCCCGCTCGCGGTCGAGGACGGGTCCTTCGCCGCCGAGTGCCGCCTGTCGCCGGCGGCGGAAGGGCTGCGCTTCGATCTCCTGCGCGGCGAGGTCGTCCACGCCACCGGCGCGATCATCGAGCAGCCGCCGACTCGGGACCGCGAGCCTTCAGGCTCGCATTTTCCTGCGAGTCCGGACGCTCCCTCGCACCCCGGCGAAGCTCTTTACGAGCGCCTCGCCGCGCGCGGCCTCGTCTATGGCGAGGCCTTCCGCCGCATCGAGAGCTACGCCGTCTCCGGCGCGCAGGCGACGGCGGTCGCGCAGGCCGGCGAGGGCGCCGCGGCGGCCGGCTTCCTCGATTGCGTGCTGCAGCTCACCGCGGCGCTGATCGAGGAGGAGGGGCCGCTGCTGCCCTTCGCAGTCGAGGAGGCGCTGATCCTGCGCCGCCCTTCGGGGCGCTGCCGCATCGCCGTCCGCCGCGCCGAGGGCGAGTCCTCGCCCGGCCTCGTCCGCTTCGACGCCGTCGTCGAGGATGAATCGGGCGCGCTCTGCCTCGTCTTCCGCGATCTCGCCGGCCGGCTGCTGGCGACGCGGCCGGCGGCTCCGCAGCCGCGCGGCGTCATGAGCCGGCTGTTCGGAAATCGAGCCGCGGCCGTGCGCGAGCCGATCGCCTTGCCCGAGCCGCCGCCCTTCTTCGAGCCGAGCTGGCGCGAGGCGCCCGCGTCTTTGACGCCTGGCGCGCGCGCGAAGGCGCCGCTGCTCCTCGGCGCCGAGGAGCAGCCACTGATGCGCGCGGCTGTCGCAACGCTGCCGAAGACGGATTGCGACGAAGATGCGGAGGGCGTCCTCTTCCTCTGCGAGGAGAATGAAGCGGCGCTCGATCGCCTCTTCGCGCTCGTCGGCGAGCGCGCCCGGCGCGGGTCCGGCGCGCCGTTCGATCTCACGCTTCTCGGTCATTGCGCCGATGGCCGGCCCTCGCCGTGGATCGCCGCGGCGATGGGCCTCGCGCGCGTCGCCGCTCATGAATTCCCGGCCTGGCGCGTGCGCTGTCATCTGGTCGAGACGCCGGCCGATGTCGCCGCTGCGCTCGCCGATCCGGGCGATTCGCTCGGGCGCGAAATCCTGTGGCGCGACGGGCGGCGCTTCGTGCGCGCGCTGCATCCCGTCGCCCCTGCGGCGCCGCGGCCGGCCTTCCGACCGGGCGGCGTCACTTTCATCCTCGGCGGCATCGGCGGCATCGGCCTCGCGCTCGCTGCGCATGTCGCGACGCGCCACGGCGGCAGGGTGGCGCTGTTCGGACGCACGCCGCCGGGCGCGGACGTGCAACGCCGGCTCGAGGCGCTCGGCGGCATCGTCGAATTTTTCGCCGCCGACGCCTGCGATCCCGTCTCGATGCGCCGCGCCATCGCTGCGGCGAAGGCGCGTCTCGGCGCGCCCACGGGCGCGATCCATGCGGCGATGGTGATGCGCGACCAGTCGCTGACGCAGATGACGGCCGAGACCTTCCACGCCGCGCTCGATGTGAAGACCCGCGGCGCCGAGAATTTCGTCGCGGCGCTCGCGGGCGACGCGCTCGACTGGCTCTCCTTCTTCTCCTCCGCCAATTCCTTCGCCGCCAATGCAGGGCAGGCGAATTATGTCGCCGGCTGCGCCTTCGTCGACGCTTTCGCGAAGGTCGCCGCGGCGCGTCTCGGCTGCCCGGCGCCGGTGATCAATTGGGGTTTTTGGGGCGAGGTCGGGCGAGTGGCGGACCCCGCCTATCACGCCCGTCTCGCCCGTCAGGGCGTGCAGCCGATCGCCACTGCGGAAGGGCTGGCGGCGATCGAGCGCGCGCTCGGCGGCGCATCCGCACAACTCCTCGTGCTGAAGGCGGAGGAGAAGGTTCTGCGCAGCCTCGGCGTCGAGACCTCCGCGGTCGACGCCGCGCTCGAGGAACATGCGGCGCTCGATGCGCTCACCCGCGACTTCGTCGCGGCCTTCGCCGCGCGCAATGCGGACGCTCTGCGCGAGACGCAGCCCCGCCTCGCCGCAATGGCGGCCGCCATCGCCGATCTGGCGCGCCGGGCGGGGCCGCTCGTCTCGCCGTCGGAGCTCGACGAGCAGGCGGCCGCTTTCGAAGCCGCGCATCCCGATCTTCGGCCGCATGTGACGCTGCTGCGTCGCTGCGTCGACAATTACGCGGAAGTGCTGCGCGGCGAGCGGACGGCGACCGAGGTGATGTTTCCGAACGCCTCGACCAGCCTCGTCGAAGGGATTTATCGCGGCGACCGGCTGACGGCGCATTGCAACGCCGAGGTTGCTCGCGTGGTGGCGGAGGCCGCCGCTCGCGCGCAGGGACGGAAGGCGCGCATCCTCGAGGTCGGCGCCGGCACCGGCGGCACGAGCGAAGCGGTGCTCGCCGCGCTCTCGGCCGGCGGCGTCGCGGCGGATTATCTCTACACCGACGTCTCGCGCGCCTTCGCGCTGCATGGCGAGCAGCGCTTTTCGAGCCGCTATCCCTTCGTTCGCTTCGGCGCCTATGACCTCGCCCGCGATCCCGCCGAACAGGGCCTCGCGCCCGGCGGCTTCGACATCGTGCTCGGCGCCAATGTGGTCCATGTGACCTCCGATCTCGAGGAGACCGGCGCGCGGCTCCGGTCGCTGCTCGCGCCGGGCGGCGCGCTGGTGCTCTATGAGATGACGGCGCCGCCGGATTTCGCCATCGCCACTTTCGGCCTGCTCGACGGCTGGTGGGGCTTTGCCGATGCGCGCCTGCCGCATACGCCGCTGCTCGACGCGCCGGGCTGGGCGCGCCGCCTGCGCGCCGCGGGCTTCGCCGATGTGCGACTCGAAGGGATCGGCGGCGCGCGGCCCGAGGAGTTCCGCCACACGGTGATCGTCGCGACGGCGCCCGTGGCGGCGGCGCGCGCGGATACACTGGTCGAGGCGGTTCGCGCCGTGGCGGCGAAGACGCTGGAGATGCGGCCCGAGCAGCTGCGGCCCGATCGCAGCTTCGCCGATTATGGCGCGGATTCGCTGATCAGCGTCGATCTGGTCGCGGCGCTGTCGGAACGTTTCGGCGTCGCCCTCAAGCCGACGATCCTGTTCAGCCACCCGACCGCCGAGGCGTTGGCCGAGCATTTGGCTGCGCATCATGGGGTAGTTCCCCCTCCCTCACCCTCCCCCGCTCCGCGGGAGAGGGCGGCGTGCGAGGCGCCGCGAGCCGCCGATGAAGCGCGCAGCGCTGTCGCACGCGCCCATTCTGGCCCCCCCGCGACGTCATGGCCGAGCTTGTCCCGGCCATCCACGCCCGTAAGCCGAGGCGTCGCCCGACGCGAGCCGACCTCCATCGACAGCGGGTGTACTCCCCATATTGCCCAGCGGCTCGGCGTGGATGGCCGGGACAAGCCCGGCCATCACGGCAGCGGGGTCGCGCGATATGTGAATCCGATAGCGCCAAACGGGGGAGCGGCGAGGAGGGGGCGCGCCTCGGCCTGGGACGACGACATCGCCATCATCGGCCTCTCCGGCCGTTTCCCGGGCGCAGAGACCATCGCCGCTTTCGAGGCGGCGATCATCGCCGGCCGTGACGCGGTCGGCCCGCCGCCGGCCGATCGCTGGGACCATGCGGCGATTTATGATCCGACGCCGGGCCGGCCGGGGAAAACCCTTTGTCCCGCCGGCGGCTTCCTCGATCGTATCGACCTCTTCGATCCGCTGTTCTTCAACCTGTCGCCGGCGGACGCCGCGGCGATGGACCCGCAGCAGCGGCTCTTCCTCGAGGAGGCTTGGCGCGCGCTCGAGGACGCCGGCTATGGCGGGCCGCATCCGAGCCGCAGGCGCTGCGGCGTCTTCGTCGGCTGCGCGGCGGGGGATTACGAGAGCCTGCTGCGCCGCCGCGGCCGCCTGCCCGACGCGCAGAGCTTCATCGGCAATTCGGCCTCCATGCTCGCCGGCCGCGTCGCCTATCGGCTCGATCTCAACGGTCCCTCGCTGTCGGTCGACACCGCCTGCTCCTCCTCGCTCGTCGCCGTGCAGCTCGCCTGCGAGAGCCTGATGCGCCGCGAGACCGACATGGCGCTGGCCGGCGGCGTCGCGGTGATGACCACCCCAGATTTCTATATCGCGGGCAGCGGGGCCGGCATGCTGTCGCCGAGCGGCCGTTGCCGCACGCTGGACGCGAGCGCCGACGGCTTCGTCCCCGGCGAGGCGGTGGGCGCGATCGTGCTGAAGCGCCGCGCCGATGCGAAACGCGACGGCGATTCCATCGTCGCGCTCATCAAGGGCGCGGCCGTCAATCAGGACGGGACCAGCAATGGCGTCACCGCGCCGAACGGCAAGGCGCAGACGGCGCTGATCGAGCTCGCGCAGCAACGTTTCGCGCTGCCCCCCGAGACGCTCGGCTATGTCGAGCTGCACGGCACCGGCACGACGCTCGGCGATCCGATCGAGATCGAGGCGCTGAAAGCGGCGTTCGGGGCGGCGGCGGCGGGCTGCGCCATCGGCTCGGTCAAGGCCAATATCGGCCATTGCCTCGCGGCGGCCGGGATCGCCGGGCTGATCAAGCTCGCGCTGCTGCTGCGGCGCGGCGTGGTTTCGCCGGCGCTGCATTTCGCCCGCGCCAATCCGCATATCGGCGCCGATTGCGGCGGCTTCCTCGTTCCGCGCGAAACGAGCCCCTGGCCGCAACGCGGAGGGCCGCGGCGCGGCGCCGTCAACAGCTTCGGCTTTTCCGGGACCAATGCGCATCTCGTGCTCGAGGCGGCGCCGGAGCCGGCTCCCGCCGCGACTTCGGAAGACTGGCGCCTCGCCGTCTTCTCGGCGCGCAGCGAGGCGGCGCTGCAGCGCCTGCTCGCGAGCATGGCCGAGTGGCTGCGCGCGGACGGCGGCCGCACGTCCTTCTTCGATATTTGCGCGACGCTGGCGCAGGGCCGCACCCATTTCGACCATCGCGCCGCCGTGCCGGCGCGCGACTCCGCCGGTCTCGCGACCGCTCTGGCGCAGGGCGAGACGCAAGCCGCGCCGCCCGCGCTGCGCGAGGCCCGCTCGGTCTATCTTTCCGGCGGCGCGCCCGATTGGGACGCACTGTTCCCGCCGGGCCGTTTCCGCCGCGTGTCGCTGCCGACCTATTCGTTCGAGCGCCGGCGCTGCTGGCCGCAGGACGAGCCGGCGGAGCGGACCGGCGCCGTCAGCCTTTTGGAGGCCGTGCTGCAAGATCTCGGAGCCGCCTCGTGACGGCGCGCAGTGACCCCTTCCTTCTCCTCGAGCCCTATGCGCGGGCGCTGCTGCGGCGCGCGGCGGCCGGCTGCGATCTTTCCGCCATCGCTCGCCCCCGGCACGCGCGGCTGGCGCGCGCGCTCGCGCCCTTCCTGCTCGGGCCGGCGAGCGCCGATGTCGAGGCCGAGCGCGCCGCTCTGCTGCGGCGGGCGCCCGAGCTCGCGCCGCATGTGCGGCTGCTCGATCATTGCGTCGCCCATCTTCGCGATGTGCTGGAGGGCCGGGCGCTCGCCAGCGACGTGCTGTTTCCGGGCGGCGGCATGGAGCTGGTCGAGCAGATCTATCGCGGCAATCCCTGGAGCGATCATTTCAACGCGCTGACCGCCCGCGCCGCCCTCAGCGCCGTGCTGGCGCGGCATGCGCAGGCGCCGGAGGCGACGGTCCGCCTGCTCGAGGTCGGCGCCGGCACCGGCGGCGTCAGCCGCGACGTGCTGGCGGCGCTCGATCCGCACGCCGCATTCGTCGCCTATGATTACACCGACGTCTCGCCGGGCTTCGTGCAATTCGGCCTGCGCACCCATGGCGCCGGGCGCGAATTCGTTCGCGGACGCGTCCTCGATCTCGAGGCCGACCCGCAGGCGCAGGGCTTCGCGCCCCACGCCTATGACGTCGTCATCGGCTCCAATGTGCTGCACGCCACCCGCCGCATTTCGGCTTCGCTCGCCCATGTCGGCGAGCTGCTCGCGCCGGGCGGCCTGCTGCTGCTGAGCGAGCTGACCCGCGCCGGCGCCTATGCGACGGCGACCTTCGGCCTGCTGGACGGCTGGTGGGCGTTCGAGGACGAGGAGGCCCGGCTGCCGGGCGGCCCCGTGCTCTCGCCGGAGGGCTGGCGCCGCGCGCTGACGGCGGCGGGATTTTCCGCGCCGGCGGTGCTCGCCTGGACCGAGCCGGCCGAAAGCTCGTTTCAATGCCTGTTCGTCGCCGAGGCCGGCGCGGCGACAGCGGTGCGCCGGGAGGAGCCGCCGCCTTTGCCCGCGCCGGCGGCCTCGGCGGTCGCCTTGCGAGGCGACCTCGAATCCCTGCTGGCGGCGCGGCTCGCCGCGCTGCTCGGCCTCGCGGCGCGGGAGATCGCGGCGGACCGGCCCTTGAGCGACTACGGCGTCGATTCGATCGTCGCGCCGCAATTCGTCGCCGCGCTGAACCAGGAGCTCGGCGCCGATCTGCGGCCGAGCGAAATCTTCGATTGCGCGACCCTCGAAGGCCTCGCCGCGCGACTGCGCCCCACGCTCGCCGCCGCGGGCGCTCCACCCTCCCCTTCAGGGGGAGGGTCGGCCGGCGAAGCCGGACGGGGTGGGGTCGCACAGCACGGACTCGGCGGCGGCCCCACCCCCTCCCGCCCGCCTTTGGCGGTCGACCTCCCCCCTCGAGGGGGAGGTGGGCGCGCCTCCTCGAGCGCGCCGGCGCCTGTCGCCGAAACCGACATCGCCGTCATCGGCCTTTCCTGCCGCTTCCCCGGCGCGCCGGATGCGGACGCCTTCTGGGACAATCTCCTCGCCGGACGCTGCGCCGTCGGCGCGGCGCCCGCCGGCCGCTGGGACGGCGCTGAAGCCGAAACGCTGCGCCGCGGCGGCTTCCTCGACGATCACGATATTTTCGATCCGGAGTTCTTCAATCTCTCCTGGCGCGAAGCCGAGGCGATGAGCCCGCAGCAGCGCATCTTCCTCGAGGAGGCGTGGAACGCGCTCGAGAACGCCGGCTATGGCCGCCGCAGCCTCGCCGGCCGCCGCTGCGCGATTTTTGTCGGCGTCGCGCCGGACGGCTATGGCGTCTGCGACAATGACAGCCTCTCCTCGCTCGGCGGATCGGCGGCGATCCTTTCGGCGCGCCTTTCCTATCTGCTCGACCTCAAAGGGCCGAGCCTGCCGGTCGACACGGCCTGCTCCTCCTCGCTGGTGGCGGTGCATCTCGCCTGCCGCGCGCTGCTCGCCGACGATTGCGAGATGGCGCTCGCCGGCGGCGTCTCGGTGCTGATGAACGAGCCGCGCCTGCACGCTTTTCTCGACGACGCCGGAATGCTGTCGCCGACCGGCCTCTGCCGCGCCTTCGACGCCTCCGCCGATGGTTTTGCGCCCGGGGAGGGCTGCGGCGTCCTGGCGCTGAAGAAGCTCGGCGCCGCCATCGCGGATGGCGATCATATCGTCGCGGTCATCAAGGCGACCGGGATCAATCAGGACGGGCGCAGCAGCGGCATCACCGCGCCGAGCGGCGCCGCGCAGACCGAGCTCGAGCGCGCCGTTCTCGCCCGCGCGGGCGTCGGCGCCGAGCGCATCGGCCTCGTCGAGGCCCATGGCACCGGGACGCAGCTCGGCGATCCGATCGAGGTGGCGGCGCTGACCGCGACCTTCCGCGCGGCGACCGAGCAGCGCGGCTTCTGCGCCCTCGGCTCTGTGAAGACCAATATCGGCCACACGCTCGCGGCGGCGGGAGTCGCCGGCCTCATCAAGGCTATGCTCGCGGTGCGCGCGGGAGTCATCCCGCCGTCGCTGCATTTCGCCCGCGCCAATCCGGAGATCGATTTCGACTCCGGCCCCTTCTTCGTCCCGCGCGCCGCGCAGGTCTGGGAGGCCTCGCCGCGCTTCGCCGCGGTCAGCTCCTTCGGCTTCAGCGGAACCAACGCCCATGCGATCATCGGCGAGGCGCCGAGCCTTCCTGTCGCAGCGGAGGCGCCGGGGCGGGCGCTGATCCTGCTGTCCGCCCGCAGCGAGGAGGCGCTCGCCGCCCGCCGGCGCGACCTCGCCGATTGGCTCGACACGCATCGCGCGCGCCTCGCCGATCTCGCCTTCACACTCGCCCATGGTCGCTCGCATTTCGAGCATCGGCAGGCGCTCGTCGCCGCTTCGCTCGAAGAGGTCGCGCAATGGTTGCGACGCGAGGAAGCAGGCGCCGCCATCGCTCTGCCGGCGCGTGCGGAGAGCGCCGAGCTGGCCACGCTGCTCGCGGCGCCCGTCCGCGATCTCGATTGCATCGCCGCTTGCTATTTGCGCGGCGGCGATGGCGATTGGTCGCTGCTCGCCGCGCCCGGCGCGCGGCGGCTGGCGCTGCCCGGCTATCCTTTCGCGCGTATCCGCTTTCCGACGCGCCGGCTGCCCTCCGGCTTCGCCCAGCCGGCGCCCGCGCGCCATCCCTTGCTGACGCCTGGCCCGCCGGGCGACGCCATGCGCCTCGCGATCCACGCCGAGGACGGGCGTCTCGAGGCGCATCGCTTCGGCGGCGCCGCTCTACTGCCGGCGGCGACGCTGATCGAGATCATCCGCGCCGCGGGAAGCCGCGCGCTCGGCCGGCCGGTCGGCCGGCTGTCGAAACTGCGCTTCGAGGCGCCGCTGCGCGCCGGCGCGCAGGCGGCGATCCGTTTCGAGCGCGACGGCGCCTTCGCCCTGCACGCCCCCGATGGGACGCTGCATGCGAAAGGTTTCGTCGCCGCGGCGGATCAGAGCGAGCCTGAAGGCTCGCAATCCGACGCGCGCCCCCAACTGCGAGCCTTCAGGCTCGCTTCTCGCGGCGAGGAGGAGGGCCGGCGCTTCACTCGGCAAGCCGTCTACGCCGCCTTCGCGGAGCTCGGCTTCGACTACGGCCCATCCTTGCGCGTGATCCGCTCGCTGCGCGCCGATGCGCAGGAGGCGTTCGCGGAACTGGAGCCGCAAGAGCCTTGCGATCCGGCGCTGATGCTCGATCCGGCGCTGCTCGACGGCGCCATTCAGGCCGCGATCGGAACCATGATGGCGGACGCGGTGAGCCTGCGCGCCGTGCTGCCGGTCGGCGTCGATGAAATCGTCATTCACGCTCCGCTGCAGGGCCGATGCTGCGCCCATGTGGCGATGCGGCGGACGGGCGAGGACAGCCGCTCGCTCGACATTCTCCTCGTCGACCCCGACGGCCGCGCCCTCGTGGAGCTGCGCGGCGTCGCCCTTCGCATCGCCGTCGCGACGACAACGGATCGGGAGTGTCTCGCTTTTGCCCCGGTCTGGGAGCCGCGCCCGCTCGCCCCCGCCGAGCCGCCCCGAGCGCTGCTTCTCTTCGATCGCGACGAGGCGCTATGGCGCCGTCTCGGCGATGCGGCGATATTGGTGCGACCGGGCGCGGGCTTTTGCAGGCTCGAGGAGCGCTGCTTCGCCATCGATCCCGCGAGCGCCGAAGATTATCGCCGCCTCGTCGATTTGCTGCGCAGCGAAGGCCGGCTTCCAGCTGCCGTCTGGCACCTCTGGTCACACCATTCGCAACCGCTCGAGCTGCGCGGCCTCGGCGCGGAAGCGGTCGCGGCCGATCTGCGTCTCGGTCTCGTCTCGGTCGCGCTGCTGGCGGCAGCGCTGGCGACGGCGACGCCGGCCGCCACGAGCCTCATTCACGCCTTCTCCGTCGGAGGCCTCGCGGCGCTGCACGAGCCTGCCGCGGCTTTCGGCGCGGCGCTGGCGCGCGAGAACCCGCTGCTGCGCGTCGCCGCGGTCGCCATAGGCGATCGTGACGAGGCGGGGCTCGTCGCCGCCCTCGCGCGCGAAACCGCCGCGCTGTTTGGCTCCGGCGGCTGGCCGCAAACGGGCTGGGCGGCCTGCTGGCCCTCGGCCGGCGAGCGCCTGTTCCGCGTCTTCCGCGAGATCGCGCCGACTGCGTCACGGTCAGTCCGTGAGGGCGCGGTCTATCTGCTGACCGGCGCCCTCGGCGCCATTGGCAAACATATTGCGCGGCGCCTCGCGCGCGAAGGGGCGCAGCTGGCGCTGATCGGCCGCGCCGCGCCGGGGCCGGCGAGCGAAGCGCTGATCGCCGAGATTCGCGCGGCGGGCGGCGACGCGCTCTATCTTCGCGCCGATGTGACCGACTTTGCGCAAGTGGAGGCCGCGGCGGCGGCGGCGCGCGCGCGTTTCGGCCGCATCGATGGCGTTCTCCATGCGGCCGGGACGACGCGCGACAAATTCCTCATCCATAAATCGCCCGAGGATTTCGCCGCCGTGCTGGCGCCCAAGCTCCTCGGCGCTTTGGCGCTCGATCGCGCCACCGCGGGCGACGACCTCGACCTCTTCGTTCTCTTCTCCTCGCTGGCCGGAAGCTTCGGCAACGAAGGCCAGACCGATTACGCCGCCGCCAATCGCTTCCTCGATTGCTTTGCGGCGACGCGCCGCGGGCCGGGGCGAACTTTGTCGATCGGCTGGCCGTTCTGGCGCGAGGGCGGGCTCTCGCCGGGCGCCGAGGAGCTGGCGCGGCGGCTCGAAGGCTCGGGCTTGCGCAGCCTCGAGACCGAGGAGGCGCTCGAACTCTTCACGCGCTACGCCGCCGGCGCCGAGGGCGCGGTTCTCGTGCTGCCGGCGGAGCGGGAGACAGCCGAGGCGCTGCTCGGCGCCGCGCCGGCGCCGAGCGAGCGAGCGGGCGGAATGGTCGACGACACGCTGGCGATGCTGCGCAGCATGCTCGCGCGCGCCACCGCCATGCCGCAGGAGCGCATTCATCCCGATCGGCCGCTCGAGAATTACGGGATCGACTCGCTGCTCGTCTCGCGCATGAACGGCGAGCTCGCGGCGATCTACCCGCGCGTTCCGAAGACGCTGCTGTTCGAGCATCGCACTTTGCGCAGCGCCGCCGCTTTTCTCGCCGAACGCTTCGGGCCGGTCGCGCCATCGCGGGAAGAGGCGCCGCCCGCCGCCGAAGCGACCGCGCCGATCGAGGGAATCGCCATCATCGGCATGGCCGGGCGCTATCCGGGCGCGGACAATCTCGACGCCTTCTGGGACAATCTTTG
Organism: Methylosinus trichosporium OB3b; assembly: GCF_002752655.1. Taxonomy (NCBI): domain Bacteria; kingdom Pseudomonadati; phylum Pseudomonadota; class Alphaproteobacteria; order Hyphomicrobiales; family Methylocystaceae; genus Methylosinus; species Methylosinus trichosporium. Next base: position 52,318 of record NZ_CP023738.1, read on the forward strand.
CGCCGACCGCGATCTCATCGTCGAAATCCCGCCGGAACGCTGGCCGGTCGAAGGCTTCTACGATCCGCAGATCGGCGCACCGGGCCGCAGCTACAGCAAATGGGGCGGGTTTCTCGGCGGCGTCGACGGTTTCGATCCCTTGTTCTTCTCGATCGCCCCCGGCGAGGCGGCGGCGATCGATCCCAATGAGCGGCTCTTCCTCGAGACCTGCTGGGAGGCGCTCGAGGACGCCGGCCACACGCGCGCCTCGCTGGCGCCGGCGCCGCGCGCGGTCGGCGTCTATGTCGGCGTGATGTATGGCGATTATGCCCTGCTCGCCGCCGATGCGGCGGCGCCGGGGCGCGCGGTCGGCGGCTCCGCGCCCTATTGGTCGATCGCCAATCGCGTCTCCTATTGGTTCGATCTGCATGGCCCGAGCCTCGCGATCGACAGCGCCTGCTCCTCCTCGCTGACGGCGATCCATCTCGCCTGCCAGGCGCTCGCTTGCGGCGAGATCGCCGTCGCCATCTCCGGCGGAGTCAATCTCAGCCTGCATCCTTTGAAATATGTCGGCCTCAGCCAGGGCCGCTTCGCGGCGAGCGACGGGCGCTGCCGCAGCTTCACTGAGGGCGGCGACGGCTATGCGCCGGGCGAAGGCGTCGGAGCGGTGATCCTGAAGCCGCTCGCCGCCGCGCTCGCCGATGGCGACCATGTCCATGCGGTGATCCGGGGCTGGGCGACCAATCATGGCGGCAAGACCAATGGCTACACCGTTCCCGATCCCAAGGCGCAGGGCGCGGCGATCACTGCGGCGCTCGCCCGCGCGGGCGTTCCGGCCGCCAGCGTCTCTTATGTCGAGGCGCATGGCACGGGCACGGCGCTCGGCGATCCGATCGAGGTCGCGGGACTCGTCGCCGCCTTCGGCGAGGCGGGCGCCTGCGCGCTCGGCTCGCTGAAGGCCAATATCGGCCATCTCGAAGCGGCGGCGGGCGTCGCGGCGCTGACGCGCGTCGCGCTGCAGATGCGCCATCGCATGCTGACCCCGACGCGCCGGCACGGGGCGACGAATCCCAATATCGATTTCGCGGCGACGCCGTTCCGGCTTCAGCATCGGCTGGAGCCCTGGACCGGCCCGGCGCCGCTGCGCGCCGGCGTCAGCTCCTTCGGCGCCGGCGGCGCCAATGCGCATCTCATCGTCGAGGCCTTCGCGCCGGCGCCCGCCGCGCGCGCGGACGACGCGCCGGGGCTGTTCGTGCTGTCCGCGCGGACGGAGGCGCAATTGCGCGCCTATGCGGAGCGCATGGCGGAGTTCCTGCGCCGCACCGATATTCCTTTCGTCGATGTCTGCCGCACGCTGCAGATCGGGCGCGAGCCCATGGCGGCGCGCCTCGCCTTCATCGCGCGCAGCGGCGCCGAGGCGGCCGCGCTGCTCGCGGCGCCGAAGCTCGTCCTCGTGGAGGAGGAGGGGCGGCGCCCCCGCCGCCCGCACATGCCGACCTCGAGGCTCTGGCCCGCGCCTTTCTCGCCGGCGCGCCGATCGACTGGCGCGCCCTCGCCTTGCCGGGGAAACGCGCGCCGCTGCCGCCTCATCCTTTCATGCGCCGGCGCTATTGGATCGAGGCGCCGACGCGTCACGCCGACGCGACGCTGCATCCTTTCCTCGATGCGCTTCTCCCGTCGCTCGACGGCGCCCGATTCACGAAGCGCTTCTCGCCCGCTGACGCGATCGTGCGCGATCATCGCGTGCAGGGGCGTCTGCTGGTTCCCGGCGTCGTGCAGCTCGAGATGGCCCGCGCCGCGGCGGAGCGCGCGGGGCCGCCCTCCGACACGCTGGCCGATATCGTCTGGTCGACGCCGCTCGAGGTCCCGGACGAGGGAATCGACGTCACTGTGACGCTGCGGCGCACAGAGCAAGGCGCACGCTTCGAGATTTCCGGCCCTGCGGGCGAGACCTTCTGCCGGGGCGAGATCGGCGCAGGCGCCCGGCCGGTCGGGACGGTCGACACGGCGGAGCGCGCGGCGACGCGCACGCTCGAGGCGCCGGGCGTCTTCGCCGCGCTCGCCGCGCTCGGGCTCGACTATGGGCCGAGCCTGCGCCGGCTGACGAAGATCGAGATCAGCGGCGATCGGCTGATCGCGCGGATCGATCCGCCCGAGGCCGCGCCGGGCGTGGCGCTGCCGCCGGACGCGCTCGACTCCGCGCTGCAGGCGCTCGTCGGCTTCGCGGACGAAGCGGCCGAGCGCCTGTTCGTGCCCTTCAGCCTCGCGCGCCTCGCCCGCTTCGGCGATCTTGCGCACACCCGCCGCATCCTCGCCGAGCGGCGCGCGGGGGGCGAAGGCGTAATCTCATTCGATCTTTCCCTCTGCGACGACGCGGGCGCCGTTCTGGCGCGGCTCGAACATCTCGCCGCGCGGCCGCGGCCCGCGCGCGGCGTCGAGCCTCTCCAGCTGACGATCCGCCGGCCGGCATGGAAAGCGGAGCCGCTCGGCGCGACGATGACGGCCGGGACGGACGTCCTCCTCGCCCATGGCGGCGACGATCTCGGCCTCGCGGAAGCCTTCGGAAAAGACCGCGTCGCCTCATGGCGATGGCGCAACGATCCCGCCGTCCTGCCGGGCCTGCTCGCGGGACGCGATCTCGTCTGGATCGCCGTGGGCGATCCGCGACACGATCTTGCGGCGGAGGCCGAGGCGATGGCGCTCGCGCTGCTGCGCGCGGCGCAGGCGCTGGACCGCGCCGGCCGGCTCGGCGGCGGGCTGCGCCTCTTCGTCGTGACGCGCGATCTGCACGGCCTCACGCCGCGGGAGCGGCCCGATCCGCGCGCCGGCGCGGTCGTCGGCCTCGCCAAATCGCTGGCGCTCGAATATCCGGGCCTCGCGGTCGCGCTGATCGATGTCGACGCGGCGAGCCTCGCGGCGCTCGATCCCGCGCGCCTCCTCGGCGAGAGCGCGCTTCTGCCCGCGCAGGCGGTCGCCTGGCGGCGGGGCGTCCGCCATGTCGAGATCATGGCGCCCTATGAGCCGCCGGCGCCGACGCCGCCGATCGAGCCCGGCGCGGTGGTGATGATCGTCGGCGGCGCCGGCGGCATCGGCCTCGCGCTCGGCGCCTATCTGGCGCGCGAATGCGGCGCACGCGTCGCGCTCATCGGCCGCCGGCCCTTCGCCGAGGTCGCGGCGCGCCTCGCCGCTGAAGAGACGGGGCTCGGCGAGCTGCGCTATCTCGAGGCCGACGCGACCGATCGCGCCGCCATGGACCGCGCCGTCGCCGAATTGCGCGGAATTTTCGGCCGCATCGATGCGGCGATCCATGCGGCGCTGGTGCTGCGCGACCGCACCATCGCCCGCATGGACGAGGAGACGTTCCGCGCGGTCCTCGCGCCGAAGCTCGCGGGCGCCGTCAATCTGGCCGAGGCGCTCGCAGGCGAGAATCTGCGCTTTCTGGCCTTTCTCTCCTCGGTCAATGTCGTCTCCGGCTCGCGCGGTCAGGCCAATTATGTCGCCGGCTCGAGCTTCGTCGACGCCTATGCCGCCGCGCTCGCGGCGGAAAAATCCTGGCGGGTGGTCACGACCGATTGGGGCCTCTGGGGCGAGATCGGCATCGTCAGCGGCGAGGCCTATCTCGAGAGCCTCGCACGGCAGGGCGTGCGCCCGATCCGGCCGGCCGAAGGGATCGAGGCTTTGGCCTCGGTGCTGGCCGGGACCGAGGATCGCGTGGCCCTTCTGCGGGCCGAGCCGGCGGCGCTGCTGCGGCTCGGGCTCGATCGCGAGCCGGCCGTCGGCGCGGCGCCGATCGAGGCGCCCTTCGCGGCGCTCGAGCGCTACGGACGCGTCGTGCTTTGCCGCCTTCTCGGCGAGATGGCCGCCGGCGCCGAAGGCAAGGCCTGGACCTTCGAAGGGCTGCGCCGCCGCCTCGGCGTCGCCGAGCGCCACAAGACGCTGCTCACCGCGCTGCTGGAGGCGTTGGCGCAGGACGCGCTCATCGAGTCGCGCGACGGGCTCTGGCGCCTCGCTCACGAAACGCCCGACATCGAGACGGCGCGGCGCGCACTCGATGCGGCCGAGCGCGGCGCGCCCTGGCTCGCCGGGCCGCGGCGCTTGCTGCAGGCCTGTCTCGACGCCTATCCGGCGCTACTGCGCGGCGAGGTCGATCCGGTCGCGATCCTCTTTCCCGAGGCGTCGATGCGATTGGTCGAGGCGGCCTATGCCGATCATCCGCTGGCCGACCGCTTCAACCGTCTCGTCGCGGCCGAGGTCGCCGCGGCGGCCGAGGCCAGCGCGGCGCCGCTGCGGGTGCTCGAGATCGGCGCCGGCACCGGCAGCACGACGGCCGCCGTGCTCAATGCGCTGACGCGCCCGGTCGACTATCTCGCGACCGACGTCTCGCAGCGTTTCGCGAGCCATGGCCGCGCCCGCTTCGGCGAGCGGCCGGGGCTGCGCTTTTCCATCCTCGACATAGAGCGCGACGAGGATATCGAGGCCGCGGGCGTCGGCTTCGACATCGCGCTCGCCGCCAATGTGCTGCATGCGACCGCCGATCTCGCCGAGACGCTGCGGCGCGTGAAGCGCCTGCTGCGGCCGGGCGGCCGTCTGCTGCTGTCGGAGGCGACGCGGGCTTCGGATTTCGGCACGCTGGTGTTCGGCCTGACGCCGGGCTGGTGGCGCGCCGCCGATCGCCAGTCCGGTCGGCGCATTCCGTTCTCGCCGCTGTGCTCGGTCGGCGCCTGGCGCGATCTGCTCGCAGAGGCGGGCTTCGCCGCGGTCCGCGCCATCGGCGCCGAGGAGGCCGATGCGCCGCATGCGCTCCTCATCGCCGAAAACGAAGCGAGCGCTGTGCGGGTGGATGTCGCGGCGCGGCTGCAGGATCATCTGCGCCGGGTCCTCGCCGATGTGCTGAAGGTCGATGCGGAGGAGATTCGCCTCAAGGAGAGCTTCGACCGCTATGGGCTCGAATCGCTGACCGCGCTCGAGGTCCGCAATCGGCTCGATCCCGATTTCCCCGGCCTCCCGGCGACCTTGCTGTTCGAGCAATCGACGCTCGCGCGCCTCGCCGATTTTCTGCTCTCGACCCATGGCGAGCGCGTCGCGCGCCTCTTCGCCGCGCAACCCGCCGCGCCGGCCGGCGCCGAGACGGCGCCGCTCCTCGCCGCGCCGCAGCGGCGGGAGGCGGGCGAGGAGCCGATCGCCATCATCGGCTTTGCCGGTCGCTATCCGGGCGGACCCGATCCCGAGCGTTTCTGGGAGCTTCTGCGCGCGGGCGGCAGCGCCATCCGCGAGGTTCCGCCGGAGCGCTGGAACGCCGACGCGAGCTTCGATCCCGCTGGCGGCGAGGGGCGCAGCTACACCAAATGGGCCGGCTTCCTCGACGGCGACATCGGCGCCTTCGATCCGCTGTTCTTCTCGCTCTCGCCGCTCGAGGCGGAGGCGATGGACCCGCAGGAGCGGCTCTTCCTCGAAACCGCCTGGACGACACTGGAGCAGGCCGGCTATGCGCCCGATCGCCTGCGCCGCGCCGCCGCGCGGCCGCAGGGCGGCGACGTCGGCGTCTTCGTCGGCGCCATGAATGTTCCCTATCAATGGGTGGCGGCGGAAGCGGTCGCGGCGGGGCACGCCAATGCGGCCTCGACCAATTTCTGGTCGATCGCCAATCGCATTTCCCACCTTCTCGATTTCTCGGGGCCGAGCCTCGTCGTCGACACCGCCTGCTCGGCCTCGCTCACCGCCATTCATCTCGCTTGCGAAAGTCTTCGCCGCGGCGAATGCGGCGCGGCGCTCGCCGGCGGCGTCAATCTCATCCTGCATCCGCGCCAGCTCGTGCATCTGTCGCAGGCGCGCATGGTCTCGCATGGGTCCGAATGCCGCGCCTTCGGGGCGGGGGCGGACGGCTTCGTCGACGGCGAAGGCGTCGGCGCCGTGCTGCTGAAGCCGCTGGAAGCGGCAATCCGCGACGGCGACCGCATCGAGGCCGTCATCCTCGGGAGCGCGATCAATTCGGGCGGCCGCAGCTCCGGCTTCACGGCGCCCAATCCCAAGGCGCAGGCGCAGGTGATCCGCGCCGCGCTGGCGCGCGCCGGCGTCTCGCCCGACACGATCGACGTGGTGGAGGCGCATGGCACCGGCACGGCGCTCGGCGATCCGATCGAGATCGGCGCGCTGCGCGAGGTCTTCGCCGCGCACGAGGGCGCGCCGCGCGCGATCGGCGCGCTGAAAGCCAATATCGGTCATCTCGAATCGGCGGCGGGGATCGCCGGCCTGACCAAGCTGCTGCTGCAATTGCGTCACGAGACGATCGCGCCGCTGCGCCACGCCGAAGAGCCCAATCCGCTGCTCGCTCTCGACGACGCGCGCTTGGTCCTGCCGGCCGCGCCGCTGCCCTGGCCAGCGCGCGAGACGCCGCGACGCGCAGGTGTCAGTTCTTTTGGCGCCGGCGGCGCCAACGCCCATCTCGTCATCGAGGATCATCCCGCCTCGCCGCGCGCGGCGCCGCGGCTGGGCGCGGAGCTCGTCGTCCTGTCGGCGCGCGACGCCGAGCGGCTGCGCGTGATGACGACGGCGCTGGTCGAGCGGCTGCGCTCCGACCCGCCGCGCCTCGACGATGTCGCGCATACGCTGCGGGTCGGCCGGCAGGCGATGGACGCGCGTCTCGCGGTCGTCGCCGCGGATGTCGCCGATCTCTGCGCGCGTCTGTCGGACTGGCTCGCCGGCGCGGCGGAGTCCGGCGTTCTCTTCGCTGCGGCTCCGGAGGCGTCGGGGGCGCGCTGGTCGGAAGGCGAGGAGGGCCGCGCCGAGATCGCGCGCCTCCTCGCCGCGGCCGATCTCCCCGAGCTGGCGCGCCGCTGGGTCGCCGGCGCGGAGGTGGATTGGAGCGATCTGGCGGGCGCGACGGACGCGCGCCTCATCGAGTTGCCGTCCTATCCGTTCCGCCGCGAGCGCCATTGGCTGCCGACGCCGCCGGCGCCCGAGCCGCGCCGCGAGAAGCAGGCCCCGCCGCGCAGCGCCGAGCCGGCGCGCATAGAGCTGCTCACGCGCGAATGGCGGCCGCGTCCAGCCGATCGCAGCGGCGCGGCGCGTCCGGTGGCCGTGCTGGCGCCGGACGGCGCACTGGCCGCGGCGCTCGCGCCGCTGTGGCCGGCGCCCGTCTATGTCCTGCGGCCGGCTTCGGCCTTCGCTGTCATCGACGCGCGGACGATCGAGCTGAATCCGCACGCGCCGGGCGATCTCGAGGCCGCGCTGGACCATCTCGCCCATCGCTGCCCGGACGGCTTCGCGATCGTTCAAGCGTCAGGACTGTCGAAGGCCGTGAACAAGCAGGATGAGGCGCTCCCACCTCCCCCTGGGGGGGGAGGTCGAGCGCCATAGGCGCTCGGGAGGGAGTGCTCCCCGAGTCTCGGGGATTCACCCCACCCCGTCCGGCTTCGCCGGCCGACCCTCCCCCTGAAGGGGAGGGTAGCGCGCTCAATCCTGCGCGCCGAGCAGGAGCTGTGACGACTCTGACGCTCACCCAGGCGGCCCAGCGTAGCGGCCGCGGCGCGCTGCGCATCCTGCATGTCTTCGACGAGGCCGAGGCGCGCCCGCTCGATAGCGCCGTCGGCGCATTGGCGCTCTCGGCGCATCAGGAGAGCCGCGGCGTGCGGCTGCGCGCCATCGGCGTCGCCGGGGCGGTCGAGATCGCCGAAGCGGCGCGCATCTGCCGCGAGGAGCTGCTCGCCGAAGACGACGCCGCCGAAATTCTGCGCGAGGCCGGGCGGCGGCTGCATCCTGTGGTCGCGCCGGCCGCGCCCGACGAAGCCGAGGAGACGATCGGCTTTCGCGTCGGCGGCGCCTATCTGCTCGCCGGCGGGCTCGGAGAAGTCGGCTTTGCGCTCGCCGAGCGGCTGGGGCGCGATTATCGCGCGCGCATCGCCATCCTCGGCCGCAGCGATCCGCGCGGCGCGGCGCGCGAGCGTCTCGAGCGGCTCGAGGCGCAGGGCGTCCGCGTCCATTATGTCGCCTGCGATCTCACCGACCCTGCGCGTCTGCGCGCGGCGCTCGACGAGATCGAGAGCCGCATCGGCCGACTGCATGGCGTCCTGCATCTCGCGCGAACCGTCGAGGACGGCCTGCTCGCGGGCAAATCGCCGGGCAGCGTCGAGCGCGTCCTCTCCGCCAAGGTGGACGGGACTCTGGCGCTCGACGCGGCGCTGGCCGATGCGGAGCTGGACTGGTTCGTCCTCTGCTCCTCGCTCGCCTCCTGGACCGGCCTTCCCGGCGGCGCCGATTACGCCTTCGCCTGCGGCTTCCAGAACGCTTTCGCCCGCCTGCGCGAGAACAAGCGGCGTAGCGGTCTGCGCTCCGGCCGCACCGTCGCGATCTGCTGGCCGCAATGGGAGCATGACCGCTTCCTCGACGACGCGAAGCGCGCGCGGCTCGCGGCCGAGGGACTCGAGACCATCGACGCCCGCGACGGCCTGCGCATTCTGCTGGATGCGGTGCGCAGCGGGTGCGCCGAGGTCGCCGCGCTGAAGGGCGGCGCCGAGGCGATCCGCCGCTTGACCGCCGCGCCGGCCGTCGAACCCGGCGCCGATATTCTCGCGGAGCTGCGCGAGCTGGACGAAGAGACTCTGCGCGCCTTCCTCGCTTATCTCGACACGCCCGCCGCCGAGACGCGGCCCGCGCCGCCGAGCGAGGCCGCGGCGACGCTGATCCGCGAGGCGATCTGCGATTTCCTCAAGCTGCCGCGGGACAAGCTTCTTCCGGAGTCCGCCTTCGCCGATCTCGGCCTCGATTCGATCAAGGCGCTGCATCTCGCCGAGCGCTTGCAGAAGCGGCTCGGCGTCGCCATCGATCCGGTGATGTTCCATGAATCGCCGACGCTGGCGCGTTTTTCCGCGAGCGTCGCGGCGCGTCTCGCGCGGCCCGATGCGAGGGTGGAATCATGAGCGCGCGCCGCGAGCTGGAGCAAAAAGCCTTGGCCCTGTGGCAGGCTCGCCGGGGCGAGGCCCTGCTGCGCCCGAGCGAGTTCGCGCGCCGCCGCGCGAGCGAGGTCCCGCAAGCGCCGGCGCCGCGCGCCCGCCGCGCCGAGGACCTCGACTTCAGCTTGATGTTCTTTTCCGCCACCGCCGGCGAGACGGCGCGGCCGAATCTCTATCGGCTGGTGCAGGAGGCGGCGCGCTTCGCCGATGCACGTGGATTTACCGCAGTGTGGATGCCCGAGCGGCATTTCCACCCCTTCGGCGGCCCCTATCCCAATCCGGCGGTGCTCGCCGCCTCGCTGGCTTCGATCACGCGCCACATTCGCCTGCGCGCCGGCAGCGTCGTGCTGCCGCTGCATCATCCGGCCGAAATCGTCGAAGCCTGGTCGATGGTCGACAATCTCTCGAACGGCCGCGTCGATCTCGGCTTCGCGCCGGGCTGGAGCCCCAATGATTTCGCCCTCGCGCCGCAGAATTTCGCGACCGCCCGCGAGCTGATCTGGAGCCGCTGCGACGAGGTGCGCAAGCTCTGGCGCGGCGACAGCCTCGATTGCGCCAATGGTCTCGGCGCCAGCGTTCCGCTGCGCGTATTCCCGCGGCCGCTTCAGCCGGAGCCGCCCATCTTCATCGCCACCACCGGCAACGCCGAGACCTTCGCCCGCGCCGGCGCGGAAGGCTTCGGCCTGCTGACCATGCTGTTCGGCGGCGTCATCGAGGACATCGCCCCGAAGATCGCGATTTATCGCGACGCGCGCGCGAAGGCGGGGCGCGATCCGGACGGCGGCAAGGTCGCCTTGATGCTGCACAGCTTCGTGCATCCCGACGGCGATCACGCGCGCGCCGTGATCCGCGAGCCCTTCCTCGATTATGTGCGCAATTCGGTGGATGCGCAGCGCCATGGCTCGGAGGAGGGGCGGGCCATGTCCGAGCGCCAGCGCGCGCAGATCGCCGATTACGCCTTCGAGCGCTATGTCCGCTCGGCGGCGCTGTTCGGCTCGCCGTCCGAGTGCCGCGACATGCTGGAGCGCGCCGCCGCGACCGGCGTCGACGAGATCGCCTGCCTCATCGATTTCGGCGTCGACGAGGATCTCGTGCTGCAATCGCTCGAGCACCTCGACGCGCTGCGGCCGCAACGCGCGCGGCGCCCGGCTCCAGCCGCCGCCGCGGCTGTCGACGAACCCATCGCCATCATCGGCATGAGCGGACGTTTCGCCGGCGCCGGCGATCTGGACCGGTTCTGGCGGGCGATCCGCGACGGCGAGGAGCTGCTGTCGCCGCCCCCGCCTGAGCGCGGCGGCGCCGGCCTGCCGCCGCGCGGCGGCTATCTCGCCGATGTCGAGGGCTTCGACGCCGCGCTGTTCGGACTGGCGCCCGCCGAGGCGGCGGCGATGGACCCGCATCAGCGTCTCTTTCTCGAGGAGACGTGGAGCGCGCTCGAGAACGCCGGCCTGCGTCCGAGCGCGCTCCGGGGCAGCCGAACGGGCGTGTTCGCCGCCGCCTATTCCACCGGCTATGAGGGCTTGCTGCGGGCGAAGGGCGAAGCGCTCGACGGGCTCGCGGCGGTCGGCGCCGCGCTCTCCATGGTCCCCAACCGCGCCTCCTTTCTGTTCGATTTCACCGGGCCGAGCGAGGCGGTCAACGCCGCCTGCGCCAGCGGCCTTCTCGCCGTGCATCGCGCCGCCGCGGCGCTGCGCGCCGGCGAATGCGACATGGCGCTCGCCGGCGGCGTCAGCCTGCTGCTCGCGCCGGAGGAGACGGCGGCGCTGGCGCGGCTCGGCGTGCTCTCGTCCGAGGGCGTCTGCCGCGCTTTCGAGGAGGGGGCGAATGGGCAGGCGCGCGGCGAAGGCGTCGGCGTCGTGGTGCTGAAGCGCTTGGCGGACGCCGAGCGCGACGGCGATTTCATCCACGCCGTGCTGCGCGGCTCGGCGGTCAATCACGCCGGCGCCCGCTCCGGCTCCGTCACTCTTCCGAACCCGCGTCTTCAAGCCGCCTGCATGGCCGAGGCGGTGCGCCGCTCCGGGCTCGCCGGCGCCGATATCGATTACATCGAGGCCCATGGCGCCGGCTCCAAGGCCGGCGACATGGCCGAGGTCAGCGCCTTCGCGCAGGCCTTCGACGCGCTGGAGCGGACAGGCGCGCCCTGCGTCGTCGGCAGCGTGAAGCCGCTCATCGGCAGCCTCGACGCGGCGGGCGGCGTCGCGGGGCTGATGAAGGCCATATTGGCGCTGCGCTGCGCCGTCCTGCCCGGCCTGCCGCGCCGGGTCGCGGGTCGTCCGATCGAGGCGGACCTCCGCCTTCGTTTCGTGGACGAAGCCAGCCCCTGGCCGACCGCGCCCGGCCGGCGCCGCGCGGCGAGCGTCCACGCCTATGGGCTCGGCGGGACCAACGCCCATCTCGTGCTCGAGGAAGCGCCCGCGCGCGCCGAGCCGGCGGCGCCCGCCCCGCAGCCGATCCGTATATCGGCGCGCAGCGAAGAGGGGCTGCGCGCGACGATGGCCCGGCTCCTCGCCTTCATCGACGCCAAATCGCCGTCTCTCGCCGACATCGCCGTCACCCTCGCGGAGGGGCGCGACTCCTTCCCCTGCCCCTGGTCGATGAACGCGCGCGACCTCGATCATCTCAGCGAGGCGATGCGCGGCTTCCTCTCGGGCGGACCCGCGCCGGAGCCGGCCGTTGGCGCGCCGACCTCGGGGCGACGCATTCCCATGCCCGGACTGATTTTCGAGCGCGCGGCTTCGAGCAGCGAGCCTGAAGGCTCGCGGCCCAGGAACGCCCTCGGACCGCGAGCCTTCAGGCTCGCCCCGGAAACTTTTCTTTCATCGACTCCCGCCGGCAGCGTCGTCGGGACCTTCTACGACGCCGTCTCTCGCGTCGAGGAGCGCGAGGGCGACATCTTCCTCACCCTCGCGCCTTTGCCCGAAATCGTCCCCGGCTTCTCCTGGCGGCGCACCTTTCAAGACCCGGACCGCCATCCGGCCCATTGGGCGATGGTGCAGGATGCGCAGCGGCAGATGCGCGAGGTCCTGTTCGCCGAGGTGGATTTCTCGCGCGTCGCCCGCGCGCTCGATTTCGGCTGCGGCGTCGGATCGGATCTCGTCGCGCTGGCGCGCCGCCGTCCCGGGCTCGAGGGCGTCGGCTACACCATCTCCGCCCGGCAGGCGCGCATCGCCGCGCGCCGCGTCGCCGCCGCCGGGCTCGAGGATCGCGTCGCCATCCATCATCGCGACAGCGCGAAGGACCCTTTCCCCGGCCTGTTCGATCTCGTCTTCGGCTTCGAGGTCGGCCATCACATCGCCGACAAGCCGAGCCTCTTCGGCAATATTTCGGGCCATCTCGCGGAGGAGGGCTGGCTCGTCCTCGCCGATTGCGCCTCGAGCACTTTGGCGCCGATCGTCCTGCCGGAGGTCGGCTCCTATACGAGCCCCAAGGCGGATTATGCCGAGCTGCTCGCCGCGCAGAATCTCGAGATCGAGGTCTGTGTCGACGTCTCCGCCGAGATCGCCAATTTTCTGCACGACCCCGGCCTCGAGGAGATGCTGGCGCAGGAGGCGGGCGGCGATGCGGCGGCGCTCAACGCCGCCGTGCAGCGCTCCTGGGACGGCTTCGGCAAGGCGCTGGCGAGCGGGCTCGTCTCCTATCTCCTCATCACCGCGCGCAAGCGCAGCGGCGCGTCCGGTCTCGTGACGACCAACCGGCGGCAATTGGGACTCGCATGATCTCCTATCAGCAGAAATTGCGGAATATGGCTGCGCGAAGCGAGGCGCCGGGCCGCGAGCATTCGCGCGTGCTGCGGCTGCTCGCAGAAACGCTGGGCGTCGCCCCGCAAAGCGTCTCGCCCGATGCTCCCTTCGCCGAGCTCGGCCTCAACTCGCTGCTCGGCGTTCGTTTTCTCGACGCGGTCAATCGCGCTTTCGATCTGCGGCTCGGCGTCGAGGCTTTGTTCGCGCATCGAACCGCCGCGGCGCTCGCCCGTCATATTGAGACGCTGGCGCCGCGCCCGGCGATCGTCGCAGCGCCGGAGCCGGCGCCGCTGCGGGACGACGATATCGCCGTCATCGGCATGGCCGGCCGCTTTCCCGGCGCGCCCGACGTCGCGGCCTTCTGGTCGCTGCTCGCGGAGGGACGCAGCGCGGTTGGCGCGGCCCCGGCCGATCGCCGTCCGGCGTTCGGCGACGAGATTCGCGCCGGCTTTCTCGAAGGCGTCGCGCAGTTCGACGCCGCCTTCTTCGGGATTTCGCCGCGCGAGGCGGCGGCGATGGACCCTTGCCATCGGCTGTTCCTCGAGGAGGCTTGGCGCGCCTTCGAGAACGCCGGCCTCTCCGCCGAGCGCCTCGCCGGCGGCGCCGTGGGCGTCTTCGTCGGCGCCTCCGGCTCGGGCTATGAGGCGCTGCTCGATGCGGACAGCAAATCGGCGCAGAGCTACGGCCTCACCGGCAATCTCGCCTCGATGATCGCCGCGCGCGTCGCTTACGCGCTCGATCTCAAAGGCCCGTCGCTCGTCGTCGACACCGCTTGCTCGTCCTCTCTCGTCGCGGTCGCTCTCGCCTGCGACGCACTGCGGCGCGGCGAGATCGATCTCGCGCTCGCGGGCGGCGTCGCTCTGTTCCTCGATCCGCTCGCCTTCGACGCGATGCGCCGCGCCGGAATGCTGTCGCCGAGCGGCGCCTGCCGCGCTTTCGACGCCGCGTCCGACGGCATCGCCGTCGGCGAGGCGGCGGCGGCCGTGGTGTTGAAGCCGCTGCGCCGGGCGCTGGCCGATGGCGACCGTATCGACGCGGTGATCAAGGCGACCGGGACCAATCAGGACGGCCGCAGCAATGGCGTCACCGCGCCCAATCCGCAGGCGCAGACCGATCTCATGCGCGCCGTGCATCGCCGCGCCGGCGTCGCGCCGGAGACGATCACTTTTGTCGAGGCGCATGGGACGGGCACGCCGCTCGGCGATCCGATCGAGGTCGCGGCGCTGCGCGAGGCGCTCGGCCCACGCGATCCCGAGGCTGCGCCCTGCTGGCTCGGCTCGGCCAAGGCCAGCGTCGGCCATACGGCGGAGGCGGCGGGAATCGTCGGGCTGATCAAGACGATCCTCTGTCTGCGCCACGGCGAATTGCCGGCTTCGGCGCATTTTTCGGCGCTCAATCCCAAGATCGACGTCGGGCGCTCTGGCCTTTCGGTGCTGACGGCTCGCCGGCCCTGGCTCGCCGCGTCCGGGGCGCCGCGGCGCGGCGCGGTCAGCGCCTTCGGGCTCAGCGGAACCAACGCCCATGCGGTGCTCGAGGAGGCGCCGGCTCTCGACCGCGCGCGTCCGACGCCGGCGCCGACGCTGCTGCTGCTCTCGGCCCGCGACGCCGAGGCGCTGGCGCGCAAGGTCGCCGATCTCGCCGCCTGGCTGCGCGGTCCGGGCGCCGACGCCGCGCTCGTCGATGTCGGCGCGACGCTGGCGCGCGGGCGGACGCATTTCGCGCATCGCCTCGCGCTCATCGCCGCGACCCCGGCCGAGGCGGCCGAGCGGCTCGCCGCGGGCGACTACCGCATCGCCATCGCCGATGGGGCGGGCGCCGCGCCGGCTTCGAATCGCGGCGATCTCGACGCCTTCGCCGCGCAATATTTGTCTGGCGCGGCGCCGGAGTGGCCTACGCTGTGGCCGGAGGGGCGCCGCGCGCTCGATCTGCCGGGCTATCCTTTCGCGCCGACCGAGCATTGGGCGGTGCGGCCGCCGTCCACGACCGAAAGCGGGCTGCGCGTCCGGCTCCGCCCGGACGATCCGCTGGTTCGCGATCATATCGTCGACGGCGCCGCCATCCTCCACGCCGCCGTCTTCCTCGATCTCGCCTGCCGCGCCGGTGAAGCGATCTTCGGCGCGGCGCCGCGCGGCCTGCGCGACATCGCCTGGGAGCGGACCATCGCCGTCCCCGAGAGCGGGATCGAGCTGCGGATCGACACCGCGCCCGCCGGCGTCGATGTGGCGGCGAATCTCCGCCCGCAGGGCGGAGAGGTCGCGGCCCGCTGCCGGCTCACGCGAGCGGCGGCGCCCGCGCCGTCGCGCCTGGACATAGCGGCGTCGAAAGCGCGCGCCGATCTGCATATGGATCGCGGTGCGCTCGTCGGCCTCGATCGCGGCGCGGCGCGTCTCGGACCGAGCTTTGCCGGGCTCGACGCGCTGTGGCTCGGCGAAGATGTGGCGCTCGGCCGGATCGACAATCTCGAAATCGAGCCTGGGCGTCTGCTGCCCTTGCGCCTTTCGGACGCCATCATCCAGACCGCCGCCGCTCTGCTGGCGCGCGCCGACGGGCCGGCGCCGGCGCTGCGCTATCCGGTCGCTGTCGCGGCGATCGACCTGCACGCGCCACTGCCGCGGCAGGCGTCGATTCTGGCGCGCCGCGCGGGACCGGATCAAATCGATGTGACTGTGGCCGACGACCAGGGCGCGCCCTGTCTGCATTGGTCCGGCCTGACGCTGCGGCGCGCCGGAGCGCCGGCCCCCGTCGCGCGCGCCTTCCGGCCGTTCTTCGCCGAGGCGCCCGCCGCGCTCTTGCCCCGGCGCCGGCTCGACGCCGCGATCGGCGGCCCGGCCTTTGCCGCGGCTTTCGCCGATCTTTCGCCGCTGGCGGCAGATCCGGCGGAGCCGCGCGAGATCGCCGAACTGGTCCGCCGCCTGCCATCCGGCGCGCTGATCCTCTATGGCGCCGCGGAGCGGCCGGCGCCCGAGCATCTGCTCGCCTTGCTGAAGGCTCTCGCCGCCGATGGGCCGGCGCAGATCGAGCTGCGCATCGCCGTCGCCCCGATGCGGCGCGTCGACGGCCGAGAGCGCGCGGTCGATCCGGCCGGCGCCGTGCTCGAAGGCCTCGCCAAGGCGGCCGGGCGCGAGCATCCCGGCTGGACAATGATCATCCTCGATGTCGACGCGCTGGAGCCGAGCCGCGAGCTATTGCTCGCGACGCCGGCCGAGGCGAGCGGCGAGCCCGTGGCGCTGCGCGGCGGGCGCCGATACGCCCGGCGCCTCTCTCCTGTGGAGTCCCTGGGAGCGCAGGCCTCCGGCCTGCGAGAAGGCGGCGCCTATCTCATCACCGGCGGAATGGGCCGCATCGGTCGTGAAATCGCGCGCCATCTCGCCGAACATTGGCGGGGAAAGCTCGTCCTCGTCGGTCGCCGGCCCCTCGACGCCGAGCGCGGCGCCTTTCTGGAGAGCCTGCGCCGCCTCGGCGCCGAAGCCGATTATCACGCGCTCGACATCGCCGAGCCTTCAGCGCTCGACCCCGTCATCGCCGCGATGAAGGCGCGTTTCGGCGCCGTGCATGGCGTCATCCAGGCGGCTGTCGATCCGTTGTTCGCGCGCATTGCGGAGACCGGCGCGGCGGACTTCGCCGCGGCTCTGCGCCCGAAGGTCGCGGGGCTGCGCGAGATCGCGCGCGCGACGCGGAACGAGACGCTGGATTTTCTCGCCGTCTTCTCGTCGATCGGCGCCTATGCGGCCTTTCCGGGCAATGTCGGACAGGCGAGCTATTGCGCCGCCTGCTGTTTCGAGGAGGCCTTCGCGGCGGAGCTGAGCGCGGCCGGGCGGCCCGTCCGGCTCATCCAATGGGGCCTCTGGCGCCATGACGCCTTCGCCGGCGACGGCGTGGCGCGGCTCGCCCGCCAGGGCGTCGAGGCGATGGCTCCGGCCGAGGCGGTGCGCGCCTTCGAGCGCATCGTCGGCGGAGCGGAGAACCGCATCGTCCATGCGGCGCTCGGCGACGCGGTCTGGCAGGCCATGGGTGCGCCTGCCGCGCCGGGTGCGGCCTTCGCCGCGGCCGCGGAGGCCGCGCGCGCGGCGTCTTCGGGGGCGGTCGGGAGCATCGCTTCGATCGAGGCCGTCGACGCCTATGGCCGTCATGCGGCGCGCCGCCGACTGCAGGAGCGCGGCGTTCTCGCCGCGGGCGAGCCGGCGCCCGCGGCCGAAGATCTCGGCCGCCGTCTCGGCGCGCTGCCGCGGCATGCGCGGCTCGTCGCCGCCCTCGCCGAACTGCTCGCGCGCTGCGGGGAGACGGCGCCCGACCGCGCGGCGCTGCTCGCGCTCGAGCCGCGCCTGCGCGACTCGCTCGATCTGCTCGACCATTGCGTCGCCGCTCTGCCGGATGTGGTCGCCGGCGAGCGCCAAGGTCCGGACGTCCTCTTTCCCGAGGGCTCGATGCGGCTCGTCGAGGCGATCCATCGCGACCAGCCCGTGCTCGCCGCCTGCAATGTCGTGATGGCGCGCGCGGCGCAAGCGAGCGGGAGCCTGCGCATTGTCGAGATCGGCGCCGGCGCCGGCGCCACCACCCGAGCCGTGCTCGATGCGCTCGGCGACGCGCCTTTCGACTATTCGTTCACCGATGTCTCGGCGGCTTTCGTGAAGCGCGCGCGCGGCCTCTTCGCCGATCCGCGCCTGCGCTTCGGCGTGCTCGACATCGAGCGCGATCCCGGCTCCCAGGGTTTTGCGGCGGGCGGCTTCGATCTCGTCCTCGCCACCAATGTGCTCCATGCGACGCGCGACATCGCCGAGAGCCTTCGCCACGCGTCCTCGCTGCTGAAGCCGCAAGGGCTGCTGCTGCTCGATGAGATGACGCGCGCCGAGGATTTCGCGACGCTCACCTTCGGCCTGCTAGACGGCTGGTGGCGCGCCGAGGATGCGGCGATCCGGCTGCCGCACAGTCCGCTGCTCGATGTCGCCGGCTGGCGGCGCGCCCTCGAGGCGGCCGGCCTCGCGCATGTCGTCGCCGCGCCGGCGCCGGGATTCAATGCGAGCGCCAGCCCGCAGACCGTGCTGCTCGCCGAAAAGCCGGCGGCCCCGTCGCCGGCGCGCGCCGCTCCGGCTCGTGCGAGCGAGGGAAGCGCCGAGGATTTTATCCGCGCAATGGTCGCCGCCGGGCTCGACATGGCGGCGGAGGCGATCGATCCGGAGCGACCCTTCGGCGAGATCGGCGTCGATTCGATCGTCGCACCGCAGATCACGGAAGATATCAACCGCGCAGCGGGGATCGAGCTCAGGGCGACCGATCTCTACAATTTCCCCAATGTCCGCCGGCTCGCGGCGCATATCGCCGAGCGCTTCCCGCAAGTGAGCTTTTGTCACCCCGGCGAGGAAGTGAACCAGCTACGATCGAGCGCGACTCCTTCTCCCATAGGGAGAAGGTGGCCCGGCGAAGCCGGGTCGGATGAGGGGAACGCCGGCGCGAACATCGGCGAGAAAGAACCCCCTCACCCGGCCGCTCCGCGGCCACCCTCTCCCTTTGGGCTACGGGATTCACGGAAACGCTTTGGCTGTTGCGATGGCGTATCCGGCGAGCATGGAGGCGAGGCGGTTCCATCCGTCTCGCATCGTCTTGGGGCCGGGCGGCTTGTAGTAGCAGTTCCAGCCTCCCAAACGGGCTGTGATCCAAGCGAGCCATGCGAGCGAGCCCTTCTCATGCGGGTTCTTCTGCCGTTCCGTCTTGCCCTCCAAGGTCTTGCCGATCGCCTCGAGCGGCTCGACCAGGGCCTCGTCGACGACGTCGCCACAGGAGCGCGGGCCGCCGTCGCGCGCGTCGACCAGTTGAATGATGCGAGCCGCCGCTCCGAGGGCCACCGCCGAGAGCCGCATCAACCGCTCGGCGTCGACGATCTGGCTGTCCTCGAGCGCGAGCCCGTCGCTTTTGAGGGTGCGGAACAATTGCTCGATCCGCCAGCGCAAGCGATAGCAACGCACGATCTCGCGCGCCTGTTCGGCGGTTTCGGCCGCATGGGTGGTCAGGAGCCGCCACAGCAGCGAAGCGACGCCTTCCGGCGGCTCGATCTCGCGCGCCTCCACCAGCGTCAGCTCGACAGCCGGCGCGCCCGTCTTTTCCTTCGCGGAGAGGGAGGCCGGGGCGAGGAGGCGGACGCGGACCGCGCGCAGCTCGACCCTGGCGAGGCGCCCTTTGTCGCCCGGCCCGCGCGGCGCGACCTTGGTCATTGTCGTCGTCAGCGGCGCGGCCGCGGCGGCCGCCTCGAAGAGAGAGCCGCCTTCGATACGGCGATCCTGGGCGGCGCGCACGACGAGATGGACGCCCTCGGGACGCCGCGCGAAAAGCTGGAAGATGTCGCTCTCGCGGTCGCCGACGACGGTGACTTCGGCGGCCGCGCCGAGCTGCTCTGCGGCGCTCGCGCAGCCTTCGAGCCAGCGCGCCGATTCCTTGTCCTCGAAAGCGCGGCCGCGCCGCGCCGGCGCCTTCGTCTGCGGACGCGTCCAGATCCGCGCGTCGACGAGGCCGACTACGGCCTCGTCATCGGCGTCTATGGCCAGCACCGGATGGATGAAGAAGCCAGGATCGCATCCATTGCCGGCGGGCCCCAGGCCGCGACGCTTGGCCGAGCGGCCGGCGAAATTGATCTCGCTCGTATCCTGTGCGGCCACCACCCGGCGACCGGCGCAGCGCTCCGCGGTGCGCGCGCCCAGCGTCTCCATGATCGCCTCGACCGAGGCGAAGCCGGACGACAGGAAGCGATGGGCGCGCATCTCGCCGCTGCGCGAGGCCCCGACCTTACGCAAGGTCAGCGACCCCGTCGCCGCGATCTGCTCCATCAGCCAGTCGCCGCTGCGCTCGACACGAATGTCGCCGACCCCAAACCCCATGACCCGCCTCCGATCCGATTCGCTCGGACCTGTGAAGCGCAAATGCAACGCTTTGGGAATCGCTTCCGTGAACTCCGTAGCCCTTTGGGAGAGGGGCGCGCCAGTGCTTGCAAGAGATTGGCGACGGCGCCATCGCCATCATCGGCATGGCCGGGCGTTTCCCCGACGCGCGCGATCTCGACGCCTTCTGGGACAATATCGCCGCTGCGCGCTGCTCCGTGCGCGAGATCGACCGTTTCGACATCGCGCCCTTTTTCGACGCGACGCGTGGCCGGCCCGGAAAGACCTACGCCAAATGGGCGGCGACGCTGCCGGATCATGACCGTTTCGATCCGCTGTTCTTCGCCATCTCGCCCGCCGAGGCGGAAGCGATGGACCCGCAGCAGCGCGTGCTGCTCGAGGAGGCCTGGCACGCGCTCGAGGACGCCGGCCTGACGCCGGAAAGCCTCCAGGGAGCGCGTTGTGGCGTCTTTGTCGGCGCCTCGGCGAACTCCTATCGCGCCGACGCCCCGCCGAGCCTGCAATCGCTCGGCGGGTCGATGGCGATCCTCTCGGCGCGGCTCTCGTATCTGCTCGATCTGAAAGGCCCGACCTTTCCGGTCGACACCGGCTGCTCGTCCTCGCTGACAGCGCTGCATCTCGCCCGCCAGAGCCTCGCCGCGGGCGAGAGCGATCTGGCGCTGGCGGCGGGCGTCTCCTGCAATCTGCTGTCGCCGGAGATTTTTCTCTATCTCGCCGACGCCGGCATGGCCTCGCCCGAGGGGCGCTGCAAGAGCTTCGACGACGGCGCCGACGGCTTCGCGCCGGGCGAGGGCGTCGGCGTCCTGGTGCTGAAGCGGCTCGACGACGCGCTGCGCGACGGAGACCGCATCCATGCGTTGATCCGCGGCACGGGGATCAATCAGGACGGCAAGACCAGCGGCCTCACGGCGCCGAGCGCCACGGCGCAGACCGACCTCGAATGCGAGGTCTATCGCGCGGCGAAGGTCGATCCGGCGACGATCGGCCTCGTCGAGGCCCATGGCACCGGGACGAAGCTCGGCGATCCGATCGAGATCGCGGCGCTGACCGACGCCTTCGCCGCCTTCACGGGCGAGAAAGGCTTCTGCGCCATCGGCTCGGTGAAGACCAATATCGGCCATGCGATGGCCGCGGCGGGAATCGCCGGAGCGCTGAAAGCCGTGCTGGCGCTGCGCGAGAAAGTGCTGCCGCCGAGCCTGCATTTTTCGAAGCCGAACCGGCATATCGATTTCGCGAGCAGCCCGTTCTTCGTCAATGTCGCGGCGCGGGTCTGGGCGAGCGCCGGCCCGCGGCGGGCGGCGGTCAGCTCCTTCAGCTTCAGCGGCGCCAATGCGCATATCGTGCTCGAGGAGGCGCCGGCGGCGGACGTCGCACGGGATGTCGGCCCGTGGCTGTTCGCGCTCTCCGCCAAGAGCGAGGCCGCGCTGGCGCGACGGCTCGCCGATCTCGCGCGCTGGCTCGAGCGCCATTCCGACGCGCATCCGGCCGATGTCGCCTTCACGCTCGGCCGCCGCGCGCATTTCCGCTTTCGGCGGGCTTTTGTCGCCGGCTCGCTCGCCGAGCTTGCCGCCGCGCTCGGCGGCGCGCCGGCGCCCGCATCTGCGCCGGGCGATCTCGCGCGGCGCTATGAGGCGGGCGAAACCCTCGATTTTGCGTCGCGCGGCCGGCTGCTGAGCCTGCCCGGCTATCCTTTCGAGCGCGAGCTCTATTGGCGCCCGCAGGCGACCGCCGCGGCGCCGGCGCTCACCGCGCTCGCCGCGCATTGGCTGACGCGCGATCACGTCATTCGCGGCCGCAAGCTGCTCCCTGGCGCCGCCTTCCTCGAACTCGCCCGCGCCGCGGCGGGCCTGGAGACCGGCGTTCTGCGCGATGTCGCGTGGCGCGCCGTCGTGGATGTGACGGAGCGCGACCTGCCGTTGCGGCTCGACGTCGATGGGACGCGCTGCACGCTGCGGGCGGAGGGGACGATTTTCGCGACCGCCGTCGCCGAGGCCGCGTCGCCGGCGCCGCGGAGCCTCGACCTCGCGGCCATTGGCGCGCGCTGCGCAGTGCGGCGCGACGGCGCCGAAATTTATGCGGCGGCGGCGCGCGGCGGCTATGACTATGGCCCGGCCTATCGCGTGATCGCCGATGTGGCGCTCGGCGAGGGCGAGGCGCTGGCGCGGCTCGCGGCGCCGGCCGATGGCGGCTGGCGGCTGCATCCGGCGCTGCTCGATGGCGCTTTCCAGACCGCCGCCTGCATCGGCCTCGCCGACGAAACCGATGGGCGCGCCTATGTGCCCTTCGCGCTCGAGAGCTTCGAAATTCATGCCGCGCGCGCGCCCCGCTTCGTTCATGCGCGGCGCGTCGGCGCCGGCGAGGGGCTGCATCGCTTCGATGTCGCGCTCTGCGATGACGCGGGCGTGACTCTCGCTTTCTGCCGCGGGCTCGAGGCGCGCGCGCTGAAACCCGCCGCAGCCCAAGAGACGCTGCTGCTCGCGCCGGTTTCTCGTCCGCTCGCGCCGCCCGCCGCCGTGAGGCCCGCGGACACGATCCTGGCCTTCGCTTCCGAAGAGATCTGCGCGCGGCTTCGCGCGAGCGGCGCGCGCGTCATCGGCGTGCGGCCCGGCGACGGCTTCTCGAGGCTCGCGCCCGATCGCTTCGCGATCGATCCCGGCGCGGCGGAGGATTACGAGAGGCTGCTCGCGGAGACGGCGCCGCTCGCCGCCCTTGTCGCTCATCTCTGGACGATCGACGCCACGACGGCGCCGGCTTGCGCGCCGAGTCTTTCGGCCGCGCTCGACGCGCTCGGTCCCGAGATCGGCGCGCGATCCCTGTGGCTGACCGCGCGCGCGGCGGTGCGCTCCGATGCTGTCGCGCGTCTCGTGTTCGCGACGCGGCCGGGGCCGATCGCGAGCGCCGCGGCGGGTCTCGCGCGAAGCGTGCTGCGCGAGAGCTCCCGTGTCGCCTGCACGGCGATCGAGAGCGAGGACGGCGATCTCGACGCGCTCGCGCGCGAGCTGACGCTCGATCCGGCGCCGCCCGTCGTCTCGCTGCGCGAGGGACAGCGCTTCGAGATCCGTCTCGAAGAATGGGCGCCGCCGGCGTCTCATGTCGCGCGCGAGGATGGCGCGATTGTCATCACCGGCGGCGCCGGCGCGATCGGCCTGCGCGTGGCAAAGCATCTCGCGAGAAGCGGCTATTCCAAGCTCGCGCTGATCGGCAGACGCGCGCCCGACGCCGCTCTGCAGGAGACGATCGGCGCGATCGAATCCGCCGGCGCCGATGTGCTGCATCTCGTCGCGGATGTCTCCTCCGGCGCCGCTCTGCGCGCCGCGCTCGACAAGGCGCGCCGCCGCTTCGGCTCCATTATCGGAGTCATTCATGCGGCCGGCGTGCTGCACGACGGGCGCATGGCGGAACAGGAAGCGGAGAACTTCGACGCTGTGTGGTCGCCGAAAGCGCGCGGCGCCGTCGCGCTCGATCATCTCACCGCTTCCGATCCGCTCGATTTCTTCCTGCTCTTCTCCTCGACCGCGGCGCGTTTCGGCTCGGCCGGGCAGGGGGCCTATGCGGCGGCCAATGGCTTTTTCGCCGGCTTCGCCGCATGGCGGCGGAGCAGCGGCCGTCCTGGCCGCACGGTCGCGATCGACTGGCCCTTGTGGGAGAATGGCGCGATGGCGCCGGCGCCGGAGGTCGCGGCGGAGCTGGAGCGCGTGATGGGCCTTTCGCCCATGCCGGACGTCGCCGCCTGCGCCGCGCTCGACGCCGCGCTTCACGCCGATGTCACCGAGCTCGTCGTGCTGCATGGGCGCGGCGAGGCGTTGCGCGCCTTCGCCGCCGCGCCGTTTCGCGCGCAGGATGCGCGCGCCCCTTCGGCGCCGGGCGCCCGCGCGCCTGTGGAGGATTATCTCAAGAGCGTCGTCGCCGAGGCCACCAGGCTCGCGCCCGCGCGCATCGACGCAGCCGAACGCTTCGAGGCCTATGGCGTCGATTCGATGATGATCCTGCGCATGAACGCGCGACTCGAGCAGGATCTCGGGGCGCTGCCGAAGACTTTGTTCTTCGAGCATCAGACCATCGCCGATCTTGCCGCGCGCCTCCTCGCAGATCATGGGGCGGCGCTCGTCGCCCGCTTCGGCGAGCCGCTGGTGAATCCGCCGGAGCCCATGCTCGCCGCGGCGCCGATCGCCGCATCCGCCGACGCGCCGATCGCGATCATCGGAATCGCCGGGCTCTATCCGCAGGCGCGAACGCTGGGCGCCTTCTGGCGTAATCTCGCCGAGGGGCGCGACTGCATCGTCGAGATACCGGAAGACCGCTGGCCGCTCGGCGGCTTCTATGATCCCGATCGCCAGCGGCCCGAGACCAGCTACAGCAAATGGGGCGGCTTCATCGACGGGGTCGACGAGTTCGACGCGCCCTTCTTCAACATCTCGCCGCGCGAGGCCGACGCGCTCGACCCGCAAGCGCGCAAATTTCTGGAGATCGCCTGGGCGGCGATGGAGGATTCCGGCCTCACGCGCGAAACCTTGTTCCGCAATGATCCCCAGCGGCGCGGCGGCGTCTTCGTCGGCGTCATGTATGGCGATTATCAGCTGTTCGGCCCACAGGAGGCGGCGCGCGGAAAACTCATCGCGCCCAACGCCGCTTATTGGAACATCGCCAATCGCGTGTCCTTCTGGCTCGACATGCATGGGCCGAGCATGGCGGTGGACACCGCCTGCTCCTCCTCGCTCTCGGCCATTCATCTCGCCTGCGCGGCGCTGCGCAATGGCGAGTGCTCGGTGGCTTTCGCCGGCGGCGTCAATCTGACCATTCATCCGAGCAAACATTGGATCTTGAGCAAATCCGGCTTCGCTTCCAGCGACGGGCGCTGCCGCAGCTTCGGCGCCGGGGGCGACGGCTATGTGCCGGGCGAGGGCGTCGGCGCCGTGCTGCTGAAGCCGCTCGATCGCGCCCTCGCCGATGGCGACCGCGTGCATGCGGTGCTGCGTTCGAGCGCCGTCAATCACGGCGGGCGGACCAATGGCTACACCGTGCCGAATCCGGCGGCGCATGCCGATCTGATCGCCGAGGCGCTGCGTCGCGGCGGCGTGGCGCCGGACAGCGTCTCCTATATCGAGGCGCATGGCACGGGCACGGCGCTCGGCGATCCGGTGGAGGTCGCCGGCCTCGCGCGCGTGTTTGCGGGCGCGCCGAAATCGCTGCCGATCGGCTCGGTGAAATCCAACATCGGCCATCTCGAATCCGCGGCTGGAATCGCGGCGCTCACCAAGGTGGCGCTGCAATTGCGCCATGCGCAGCTCGCGCCGAGCCTGCATGCGCAGACGCTCAATCCCGCGATCGATTTCGCGCGCACGCCTTTCGTCGTGCAGCAGAGCCTCGCGCCCTGGCGGGCCCGCGACGCGGCGCCGCGGCGAGCGGGGATCAGCTCCTTCGGCGCGGGCGGCGCCAATGCGCATCTCGTGGTGGAGGAGGCGCCGGCGGTCGCCGTATCGGCGCCCTGGCGCGGCGGCGCGCTGCTGGCGCCGCTCTCGGCCGCGACGCCGGCGGCGCTGCGCGAGCAGGCGCAGCGTCTCGCCGATTGGCTCGACGGCGAGGGACGCGAGGCCGATCTCGCCGCCGTCGTCCGCACGCTGCAGACCGGCCGCGAGGCGATGCGCCATCGCGCCCTGTTCTCCACCGCCACCATAGCGGAATTGGCGACGGCGCTGCGGCGCTTTGCGGCTGATGGGGCGCCGCCGGTTGCGCCGGAGGCCGGCCGCGCATGGGTCGAAGGCGGGCGCATGGATTGGGAGGCGCTGCCGCCCGGCCCACGCCGGCCGGTTTCCTTGCCGACCTATGCGTTCGAGAAGCGGCGCTGCTGGGTGGAGCTGTCGCCGCGCGCCGGCGCGTCGGCGCAGACTCTGGCGCTGATCGCCGCGCCCGATGATCCACTGGTCGCCGATCATCGGCTCGGCGAGGCCGTGGTTCTGGCCGGCGCCTTCCTGCTCGAGGCGGCGCGGCGCGCGGGGGAGAGGACTCGCCCCATCGTTGCGGCCGAAGATGTCGAATTCCTGCGTCCGGTGCGGCCGCAGATGAATGCGACGATCGCGGTCGAGCCGGACGGACGCTTCGTGATCGCGGTCGGCGACACGCCCCATGCGCGCGGGCGACTCTTCTGCGATTCGCCGGCCGCGGCGCCGGAGCCGGCGCCGCTCGCGGCGGTCGCGCAGCGCTGCGCGGAGACGATCGAGCATGAGTCGATCTATGCCGCGCTCGCCGCCGGCGGCGCGCATTACGGTCCACGCTATCGGCGCCTCGCCCGGCTGCGGCGCGGGGCGGGCGAAATCCTCGCCGATCTCTCCGGCGCGTGGGCGGATGCGGGCTGGCCCGCCGACCTCGTCGACGCGGCCCTGCAGACGAGCTTCGCTCTGGTGAGCGAGCCGGGCGGCTTCGCGCCCTTCTCGATCGAGCGGCTGACGCGCTGGGCCGATGTTTCAGCGGCCGCGCATGTGCATGGCCGGCGCCGCGAGGCCGGGCCCGGCTTCGTGACGCTCGATCTCGACATCACCGACCGCGACGGGCGCGTGCTGCTCGCGATCGCGGGGATGACCGCGCGGCGCGTGAGCGAGACGCTTCCGCTCCGCCGCCTGCGGCCCTTGTGGACGCCCGTGGTGGCCGAGGCCGCATCGACCGCGAGCGGGACGCTCGCGGTCCGGGGCGGCGGCGTTCTCGCCGCCGCTGTGCGCGCGGCCTGGTCGGGCGAGACGCGCGATTTCGTCGAGGATATGAATTGCGAATCGGCATGGTGGTTCGTCGAGACCGATGGCGTCGCCGAGGACGAGGCGGTGATCCGCTTTTCCGCCGCCGTGCGCGCGCTCGCGGCGCGGCCACGCCCGCCGGCGCTCACGGTGGTGACGCGCGGCGCATGGGCCGTGCTGCCGGACGAGCAGCCGGACCCGGCCGGCGCGGCGGTGGCCGCCTTCGCGCAATCGGTGCGCCGCGAGCATCCGGAATTCCGGCTGCGGGTCGTCGACGTCGACGCCGATTGCACGGCCGACGCGCTTCTCCGCCTGCCCGTCGGCGAAGGCGATTTCGCGCTGCGGCGCGGGGCGCTGTGGCGCAAGAGCCTCGTCGAGACGTCGCTTCCCGAGCCGCGAGATCCGTGGCGGCGGGGCGGGCGCTATCTGATCGTCGGCGGCGCCGGCGGCATCGGGCTCGCGCTCGCCGAACATCTCGTCCGCCGCGCCGGCGCGCGAGTCGCGCTGCTCGGCCGCCGTCCGCTGCAGCCGGCGATCGCCGAGCGGCTGGCGGCGATCGGCGGCGAAATCGTCTACGTAGAGGCAGATGTCGCCGATGCGGCGGCGCTGGAGGCCGCGGTCGAGACCATAATAGCGCGCTTCGGCGGGCTCGACGGCGCCTTTCATCTCGCCCTCGCCATGCATGACGCACGCGCCGTCACGCTCACCGGAGAGCAGATCCGCGCGGTGATGGCGCCCAAGGCGCGAGGGACGCGCAATCTCTTCGCGGCGCTGCGCGGCCATGCGCTCGATTTCGTGATGCTGTTCTCCTCGAGCAACGCGCACACGACCAATCCGGGACAGAGCGCCTATGCGGCGGCGAGCGCGGCGCAGGACGCCATCGGCCTTCGCGCGGCGCCCTGGCCAGTGAAGGTGATCGACTGGGGCTTTTGGGGCGAGGTCGGCCGCGTCGCCGCGCCTGAGCATCATGCGGCGCTGGCGCGCGTCGGCGTCTATCCGATCGCGACGAGCGAGGGGTTCGAGACGGTCGAGCGCCTTCTCGCCTCGCCTCTGCCGCAGATCGCGCCGCTGCGCGTCGGCGCCGCGACCGCCGCTGCGCTCGGCCTCCGCGACGCCGGCGGTTTCGAGGCGGCGGTCGACGCCGCGCTGGAGCCGGCGCGGCAGGGGGCGGCGAGCCTTGCCGCGGCGACGCGCGATTTCGCAGGCATCGGCGATTATGCTGCGCAGCATTGCCTACGCGCGCTGCGCGCGCTCGGCGTCGCACGCCGGCCCGGCGAGAGTCTCGACGCGGCGGCGCTCGGCGTCGCGCCACGCCATGCGGGGCTGTTCGCCGCGCTCGTCGACATGCTCGCGCGTGCTGGATTTGCTGCGCAGCAAAATGGCGCCTGGGTCACGACGGAGGCGGTCGCCGCCGCGAAAGAGGACGAGCTGGCGCAAAAGCGCGCGGGCTGGATCGCCGAGCGGCCGGAGGTCGCGCCCTATCTCGATCTGCTCGACGCCTGCGTGATGCGTCTTCCCGACGTGCTGCGCGGAGCAATCGACGCCAATGACGTGCTCTTCCCCGGCGGAAGCGCGCATCTGGTCGAGCCGATCTATCGCGGCAACGCCATCGTCGATCATTTCCAATCGATCGTGGCGACAAGCGTCGCGGCGGCAGTCGAGCGGCGCCTCACGCGGCTCGCCCCGGGCGAGACGCTGCGGATCATCGAGATCGGCGGCGGCACCGGCGGCACCACCGCCTTTCTGCTGCCGGCGCTGACGCGCTTCGCTTCCCGCATCGAATTCACCTTCACCGATGTCGGCCGCATGTTCCTCGACGCCGCGAGGCGGCGCTTCGCCGATTATTCCTTCCTGACCGTGGAGGCGCTCGACATAGAGCGTTCGCCGCAATCGCAGGGCTTTGCGGCGCAGAGCTTCGATATCGTCGTCGCCGCCAATGTGCTGCATGCGACGCGGGAGATTGCCGCGACGCTCGCCCATGTCGGCGCGCTGCTGCGCGAAGGCGGGCTGCTGCTGCTCAATGAGGCGACGAGCCGGCAAGACTTCAACACGCTGACCTTCGGCCTCACCTCCGGCTGGTGGAAATTCGCCGATGGCGAGCGGCGCATAGCGCACAGCCCGCTGCTCGACGCCGCGTCCTGGCGCATTGCGCTCGCCGAGCAGGGGTTCGGGCGCAGCGAGACTCTGGCGGGGGAGAGGGGGCGCTGCAATCGGTGATCGTCGCCGAGCTGGAAAGGGCGCCGGTCGCGGCCGCGACGGCCGCGACTCCGATCGCCGCCGCGCCGGCCGAGCTGGAAGCGCTGCTGCGAGCGACCATCGCGCGCTCGCTGCGGCTCGCGCCGGAGGAGCTGGAGCTCGATCGCAGCTTCGCCGATTATGGCGCGGATTCGATCATCAGCGTCGAGCTGGTGCGCGATCTCAACGCCGCGCTCGGCGTCGAATTGAAGACGACGACGCTGTTCAACTATTCGACCGTGCGCAAGCTCGCGGCCTATATCGGCGCGGAATTTCCCGAGCGCTTCGGCGCGGCGGCGGCGCCCGCAGAGAGCCGGGCGCGACAGCGCAGCGGGCGGCTCAAGGACATCATCCGCCGCAGCCGCGGCGCCGGGCCGGCGCTCGCCGATCCACCGCCCGCGCCACCGGGGGAAAGCGCGGACGAGGCCTTGCTCGCCGTGCTGAAACGCCTGCAAAAGGGCGAGATCGACATCGCCGAAGCGCTGGCGGAGACAAAATGATGATCGGCAAGTGTTTCGCCAAGGATCTCTTTCGCGGCAAGACCGTCTTCGTCACCGGCGGCGGCGGCACCATCAACGCCGGCATCGCGCGCGGCTTCGCGGAATTGGGCGCCAATCTCGCGCTCTGCGGCCGCACGCTCGCCAGCCTCGAGGCCGCCGCCGCTTCCATTCGCGCGCTCTCGGCGCAGGCGCTCGTCGTCGAGGCCGATGTGCAGCGGATCGAGACTCTGGAGGCGGCGCTCGCGGCGACCGAGCGCCGTTTCGGCAAGGTGGATGTGCTCATCTGCGGCGCGGCGGCGAATTTCCCGGCGCCGGCCGAGCAGATGACGGCCGACGGCTTCGCCAAGGTGATCGCGGTCGATCTGATGGGCTCGTTCAACGCCGCCCGCGCCGCCTTTCCGCATCTGAAAGCGACGAAGGGCAACATCATCTTCGTCTCGGCGACCAATGCGCTGATGCCCTTCGCCTTCCAGGCACATGTCGGCGCCGCCAAGGCGGGGATCGACAGTCTCATGCGCGGCCTTGCGCTGGAGTGGGGGAAATATGGGATTCGCTGCAACAGCATCTTGCCCGGGCCGATCGAGCAGACGGAAGGCTTGCGGCGCCTGTTGACCGCCGAGGATATCGCCGAGCTCAGCGCCTATGTGCCGATCGGCCGCTTCGGCACGATCGAGGATTGCGCAGCGGTCTGCTGCTTCCTCGCCTCGCCCGCCGCCTCGCTGCTCACCGGCGTCGCGCTCGTCGCCGATGGCGGCCAATCCTTCTCCGGCTCGGCGATGCTCGCCGAGCTGATGATGAATCCTTGAAGAGAGTCGCGATGAGCGAGAGAGAACAAATGCGACGGCTCGTCCTGACCCTCGTCGCGGAAGGCGCTCTGCCGCCCGAGGCGGCGATGACTCTCATTCGCCGCATGGGCGAGGCGCCGGCGCCCGCCTCCCGCGCTGTCGCGGTCGTCGGCATGGCGGGGCGCTTCGCCGGCGCCGCCGATCTCGAGGCCTATTGGCGCCTCATCGAGGCGGGCGAGAACAGCCTCGTCGACATGCCGGCGCGGCGCTGGCCGAATGTGAAAGGCGCGCGCCGCAAGGGCGGCTTCCTGCCCGACGAGGATCGTTTCGACCCGCTGTTCTTCCGCATCTCGCCGACCGAGGCGGCGATGATGGATCCGCAGCAGCGCATTTTCCTCGAGACGGCGTTTCACGCGATCGAGGACGCGGGTCTCGCGCCCGCGAGCCTCTCCGGCGCGCGCTGCGGCGTCTTCGTCGGCGCCGGCGCCGGGGATTACGCGCAACGCTTCCGGGACGCCGGGCTGCAATCCAATCCGCTCGGGCTGATGGGCAATGTGGCCTCCATTCTCGCGGCGCGGATCAGCTATTTCCTCGATCTCAAAGGGCCGAGCATCGCGCTCGACACCGCCTGCTCCTCCTCGCTCGTCGCCGTGCATCTCGCTTGCGAGAGCCTCTTCAGCGGCGGCTGCGACATGGCGCTCGCCGGCGGCGTCGCTGTGATCAGCACCGAGCAGTTCATCGACGCCATGCTGGAAGGCGGCATGCTGTCGCCGAGCGATCGTTGCGCCAGCTTCGACGCGCGCGCCGACGGCTTCGTCTGTGGCGAGGGCGTCGGCGCCGTGCTGCTGAAGCGGCTCGACGACGCTTTGCGCGACGGCGATTTCATCCATGGAATCATTCGCGCGACCGGCGTCAATCAGGACGGGCGCACCAATGGCGTCACCGCGCCGAGCGCGCCGGCGCAAGCCATGCTCGAAACGGAGGTCTACGCCCGCGCCGGCGTCGATCCGCGCAGCGTCTCTTATGTCGAGACCCATGGCACCGGCACGCCGCTCGGCGATCCGATCGAGATCGAGGCGCTGACCGCGGCCTTTCGCAAATCCACCGACGCCGCTGGCTTCTGCGCGCTCGGCGCGGTGAAGGCCAATATCGGCCATACGCTGACCGCGGCGGGGATCGCGGGACTCTTGAAGCTGCTGCTGATGCTGCGTCATCGCCGCATTCCGCCGCTCGCGGGATTCGGCGAGGTCAATCCGCGCATCGATCTTCCCGCCAGCCCCTTCTATGCGCCGATCGCGGCGACGGACTGGGTCGCGGACGGCCCGCTTCGCGCCGCCGTCAGCTCCTTCGGCTTCAGCGGCACCAACGCCCATGCGGTGGTGGAGGAAGCGCCGGGGCGCGAGCGCGGCGAGGCGCCGGAGGGGCCATTCTGCTTTCCGCTCTCGGCGCCTTCGCCGGAGGCTCTGCGCCAACGGCTCGCGGATCTTCTCGCGGCGCTGCCGACCGTGGGCGCCCTAGGCGACATCGCCTTTACGCTGTCGGTCGGGCGCGACCATCATCGGCATCGCGTCGCGCTTCTCGCGGGGGACGAGCCGGCGCTGCGCGGGGCGTTGCGGGCGGCGCTCGCGGAGGAGCGGCGCCCCGACGTCTTCCGCGGCGAGGCGCGCGCGGAGGGCGGGGGCGCGCTCGGCGCTCTCGCAGCGCGCATGCTGCGCAGCAATCCCGAGGAAGCGGACGCCGCGACGCTCGCCGAGCTCTATTGCTGCGGCGTCGATCTCGCATGGCGCGATCTGCCCGGCCTCACCGGCTGCCGCCGCATTCCTTTGCCGACCACTCCGTTCGAGCGCGAGGCCTATGGCGTCGCGCTCGGCTCCGCCGACGCCGCTGCGCCAAAGTCGCCAGAGGGGGCGGAACCCTCTCCCTTGGGGAGAGCGCAGCAGCGGAGCGGCCGGGTGAGGGGTTTCCCGCTCGCCGATTTTCACGCGGGGCTCCCCTCATCCGACCCCGCTGCGCGGGGCCACCTTCTCCCTAAGGGAGAAGGAATCGCGCTCGATCGTGTCGGGTCGTCTTCTGATGACGAGGATGGTTTCGCCGATCTTCGCGCGGCGCTCCCGCGCCAGAATGCGCCGGCGCAGCGCGAGGCGGCCGATGCCTTTCGCTCGGTCGAGGCTTTCGGCCGGCGCGCGCTCGCCGCCGCCTATGACGCCATGGGCCTCTTCGCCAAGCCGGCGCATACGCCGGCCGGGCTGCGCAAGGCCCTTGGAGTGGTCGCCGCCAAGCAGCGTCTGCACGAGGCTCTGCTCGATATTCTCCTGCGCGACGGCGCGCTGCGACGCGATGGCGATTTGCTGCGTCCCGACCCCGCCCACAGAACGCCGGACGACCTCGAAGCCGAGAAAGAGCGGATCATCCGCGCGGCGCCGGAGCTGGCGCCGTTTCTGACGCTGCTCGAGACTTGCGTCGCCGCTCTGCCGAAGCTGCTCTCGGGCGCCGTCACCGCGACCGAGGTGCTGTTTCCGGCCGGACGCATGGACCTCGTCGAGCCGATCTATCGCGGCCATCCGCTCGCCGAACATTTCAACCGTCTGCTCGCCGAGGCGGCGGCGACGCTGGTTCGTCCACGGACGGCGCCGCTGCGGCTGCTCGAGATCGGCGCCGGCACCGGC
This sequence comes from Methylosinus trichosporium OB3b, assembly GCF_002752655.1. Lineage (NCBI taxonomy): Bacteria > Pseudomonadati > Pseudomonadota > Alphaproteobacteria > Hyphomicrobiales > Methylocystaceae > Methylosinus > Methylosinus trichosporium. The sequence goes on from NZ_CP023738.1 coordinate 84,783, forward strand.
GGCGCCACGGCGGGCGTTGTCGAAGCGCTCCACACGCTCGGCGTGGTCGCGGAATATTCTTACACGGACGTGTCGCTCGGCTTCGTCGAGCACGGGCGCCGGCGCTTTGCCGCGCCAAGCATGCGCTTTTCTGTTTTCGACATCGAGAAAGCGCCGGCCGCGCAGGGTTTTCCACCCGGCTGCTTCGACATCGTCATCGCCTCCAATGTGCTGCATGCGACGCGCGACATCGGCGCGACGCTGGCCCATGTCGCCGAGCTGCTCGCGCCGGGCGGCGTGCTGCTGCTGAACGAGGTGACGGCGCTGCAGGACTTCGCGACGATGACCTTCGGCCTCACGGACGGCTGGTGGGCTTTCGAGGATGCGGAAAAGCGCATCGCCAATGCGCCGCTGCTCGATGTCGCCGGCTGGCGCGCGGCGCTCGCGGCGGCGGGCTTTGCGCACGTCGACGCCTTCGGCCTGCCCGGGGAGGCGCAGGATCGGTTCAGCCAGAGCGTCATCGCCGCGCGTTTATCGTCCAGCGTTCGCGAGGGCGAGCCTAAAGGCTCGCGGTCCGAGCCCGCCCCTGGACCGCTCGCGTCCGACGCCGGCGATCATGTGGAAGAGATCGTGACGCGCGAGGTCGCCGCCGCGTTGAGCCTGTCGCCGGCGCGGATCGACCCACGCGGCCGCTTCATGGACTACGGCGTCGATTCGATTCTCGGCGTGCGCGTCGTGGCCCGGCTGAACGAAGCGTTCGGCCTCGACATGCGGCCGACCGTGCTGTTCGACCATCCGAGCATCCAGGATCTCTCGGCTTATCTGCGCGCGGTTTCGCCCCCTCCCTCACCCTCCGCCGCTTCGCGGGAGAGTGAGGCGGCCGAGATTGCGCGAACTCTCGACGACGGGCCGAATCCGCTCCCTCTCCCGCGGAACGGGGGAGAGTCGGGGAGGGGGCTCGAGCATCATCCTTCACGCGATGAGCGCATCGCCGTCATCGGCCTCTCGGCCCGCTTCGCCGATTGTCCCTCGCTCGAAGCCTTTCACGCGATGCTGCGCGCGGGGCGCAGCGCCATCGCCGATGTGCCGTCCGACCGCTGGCCGGCCGAAGCGGAAAACCTGCCCGAGGCGCTGCGCGAGCAGGCGGCCTTTCTGCTGAAGGGCGGCTTCCTCACCGACGCCGCCGATTTCGATCCGCTGTTTTTCCGCATGTCCGGCAAGGAGGCCGAGCTCACCGACCCGCAGCATCGCGTCTTCCTCATCGAGGCCTGGCGGGCGCTGGAGCACGCGGGCTATGGCGAGCGCGAATTGGACGGGCGCCGCTGCGGCGTCTTCGTCGGCGCCCATGGCGGCGACTACACCCATCGCATGACCGAGGTCGGCGTTCTCCCCGAGGCCTTCGCCTTCATGGGCAACGCCGCCTCGATCCTCGCGGCGCGCATCGCCTATGTGCTCAACCTCAAAGGTCCGTGCCTTGCGGTCGACACCGCCTGCTCCTCGTCGCTGACCGCGATTCATCTCGCCTGCCGCAGCCTCGTCGAAGGCGAGTGCGACATGGCGCTAGCCGGCGGCGTGTTCCTCACCACGACGATGGGCTTCAATGTCGCGGCCGCCAAGGCCGGCATGTTGTCGCCAGTCGGCGCCTGCAAGACTTTCGACGCGGAGGCGGATGGCTTCGTCCCCGGCGAGGGCGCCGGCGTCGTCGTGCTGAAGCCCTACGCGCGCGCGCTCGCCGATGGCGATCATATCGAGGCGGTGATTCTGGCGAGCGCCATCAATCAGGATGGCCGCACCAATGGCATCACCGCGCCGAGCCCGGCGTCGCAAGCGGCGCTGGAGCGCGAGGTCTACGCCAAGGCCGGCGTCTCGCCGCGCGCCATCGGCTATGTGGAGGCGCATGGCACCGGCACGCCGCTCGGCGATCCGATCGAGATCGAGGGGCTGACCAGCGCCTTCCGCGGCTGGACCGCGGACAAGGGTTTTTGCGCCATCGGCTCGGTGAAAACCAATATCGGCCATGCGGCGCATGCCGCCGGCGTCGCCGGCTTTCTGAAGCTGGTTCTGTCGCTGCGCCATCGCGAGCTCTATCCCTCGCTGAATTTCGCGCGCGAAAATCCGCAGCTGCGGCTCGCCGAGACACCCTTCGTGGTGAATACCGCGCTGCGGCCGTGGGAGAGCGAGGGCCCGCGCCTCGGCGCCGTCAGCGCCTTCGGCTTCAGCGGCACGAATGTGCATCTTCTGCTCGCCGAGGCCGAACCGCCTGCGCCCCGGCGCCACGAGGCCGAGCGGCGCCTCGTCGTTCTCTCGGCGCGCACGCCCGCGGCGCTGGCGCGGCGCCGGCGCGATCTGTCCGAATGGCTCGCGTCCGAAGCGCCGGCGCTCGCGGATGTGAGCCGCACGCTCATCGCCGGCCGGGCGCATTTCGAGCATCGCTGGGCGGCGGTGGTCTCGACCATCGGCGAGCTGCGCGCGGCGCTGGAGAATAGTCGTTTCGTCGATGCGACGAGCGGACGCTCCGCCCTGCTCGTCGCGGCGGCGTGGGATTATCTGGGCGGCGGAGAGATTGCGGCGGAGGCGGTTCCGACCGCGGCGCGGCGCATCGCTCTGCCGAGCTATCCTTTCGAGATGCAGCGCTATTGGCTCGACGCACCGGCGCCGGCGGCAACGCAGGCGCAGCCGGTCGGCTATTGGGCGCCGCTGTGGGAGGAGCGCGCCGCGGGCGCCGGCGCGCCGCCGCGCTCGCTCTGGCTGATCGCCGAGCCGACGCGAGCCGCCGACGCGCTGGCGCGCTCGCTCGAGCGCTGTGGACTCGCGGCGCGCCGGCTCGCCCCGGCGGAGGTCGATCGCATCGATGCGAGCGCGCCGCCGCAGGCGATCGTCCTCCTGCTCGACGCCGCTCCGAGCGACACATCGGCGCCGCCCGCCGAGCCCGGCCCGGTGGTCGCGCTGCTCCGGAGCTTCTTCTCCAGCCCGATCCCGCTGCTCGTCGTCCATCGCGGCGGCGCGGGCGAAGAATGCCTCGCCGCGCTGCGCCGCTCGGCGCGTTTCGACGGCGCTGAGGTCGATCTGCGGCTCTTGCGCATCGAGCCGGATGTGTCCGCCGCTTCGCTGGCGAAAGCCATCCTCGCCGAATGCGCGCGCCCCGCCGATGGCGAGACCGAGGCGGCGCTCGAAGCCGGCCGCCGGCTGGCGCGGCGCATGGCGCCGGTCGCGCCACCGGCCACGCCCTACGCGCCGCGGCGCGGCGCGCATATTCTGGTGACCGGCGGCGGCGGCGCGCTCGCGGCCCTGTTCGCGCGCCGGCTCGCAACCGATTGGGGCGTCCGGCTCACATTGCTGGGACGCTCCGCGCCGAGCGACGCTGTGCTTGCTCTGCCCGGCGCGCACTATCGCCGCGCCGATGTGACCGACGAGCGCGGCCTTTCAAACGCCCTCGCGGAGGCGCGCGCCGAATATGGGCCGATCGCGGGCGTGCTGCATCTCGCCGGCGCGCCGGGCGGAGCGCCGCTGCGCAACGCCTCGCACGCGGATTTCTCCGCCTGCCTCGCGCCGAAAACCGTCGGAACCCTGCTGCTCGACCGGCTGCTTGCCGAGGATCCGCTCGATTTCTTCGTGATCTTCTCCTCGCTCGCCGGCGAGCTGGGCGATTTCGGCCAGGGCTCCTACGCCCTCGCCAATTCCTTCTGCGACCGCTTCGCCGCCTGGCGCGACGACGAGCGCCGCAGCGGCGCGCGCCGCGGCGTGACCCGCGCCCTCGGTTGGCCCTTGTGGCGGGAGGGCCGCGGCGTGCTCTCGGCCGAGGGCGAGCGCATCTATCTGGCGAGCGCCGGAATGCCCTATCTCGAGAGCGAGCAGGGCTGGCGCGCGTTTCTCGATGCGCTGGCGCTGCCGCACCCGCAGCTCGCCGTCCTGCCGCTCTCCGCGCAAGCGGCGCAGGCGCTGTTCGCGCCGACCCACCGCGCGCCGCCGCCGGCGCGCGTCCCGGCGCTGCCGCTCTCCCCGGCCGGCGATGCGCGCGAGGCAATTCGGCGACAGCTCACCGCGACGGTCGCCGAGCTGATGAAGATCGACGCGAGCCGCATCGGCGGCGGCGTCGGCCTCGCCGATTACGGCTTCGATTCGATCGCGCTGAAGAACTTCGCGGCGCGCATCGGCGCCGACTATGGCGTCACGCTCAGCCCGGCGGTGTTCTTCTCACGCGGCACGATCGACGCGCTCGCCGATCATCTCGTCGAGACCGAGCCGAAGGCGGTCGCCGCTCGCCATGGCGGCGCGGCGCCCGAGCCCGAGCCCGAGCGCGTTGCGGCCGCGCCCATCGCACCCTCGCGCGCGCCGATCGCGGTGATCGGCATGAGCGGGCGCTTCCCCGGCTCGCCGGATCTCGGCGCCTTCTGGCGCAATCTCGAACAGGGCGTCGATCTCGTCGGCCCGCTTCCCGAGGGCCGGCGGCTCGCGGGCGGCGACGCCGCTCGCATCGTCGGCGGCTTTCTCGAGGAGGTCGATCGCTTCGACGCCGCCTTCTTCAAAATCTCGCCGCGCGAAGCCTCTTTCCTCGATCCGCAGCATCGGCTCGCGATCGAGGAGGTCTGGCGCTGCGCCGAGGATGCGGGCGTTCGGATGAGCGCGCTCGAAGGGCGCTCGGTGGGCGTCTTCTTCGGCCAGCAGGTCAATGAATATGGCGCGCTGGCGCAAAATCGCGATGCGGCGCGGGCGCAGCTGGCGCTCGGCAATATCGCCACCATGCTGCCCAACCGCATCTCTTTTCTCTTCGATCTGCGGGGACCGAGCGAGGCCATCGACACCGCCTGCTCCAGCTCGCTGGTCGCGGTCCACCGGGCCGTGCGCGCGCTGCAGGATGGCGAATGCGAGATGGCTTTCGCCGGCGGCGTCAGCCTCATCCTCTCGGCCGAGGGAATCGTCAGCACCGCAGAGTTGGGCGTCCTCTCGGCGCAGGGCCGTTGCCGCAGCTTCGACGCCGGCGCCGACGGCTATGTGAAGGGCGAGGGCGTCGGCGTCGTCCTGCTGAAGCCGCTCGAGCGGGCGCTGGCCGATAATGATTGCGTTCATGGCGTCATTCTCGGCTCGGCCGAAAATCACGGCGGCCGCGGCCATTCGCTGACCGCGCCCAATGGTACGGCGCAGACCGCGCTCGTCGTCGGCGCGCTGCGGCGGGCGGGCGTCTCCTCCGATACGATCGGCTATGTCGAGGCGCATTGCACCGCGACGGAGCTGGGCGATCCTGTAGAAGTGCTGGCGCTGAAGGACGCCTTTGCGGCGACAGCGGGCGCGGCCTCGCCGCGCTGCGGCCTCGGGACGGTGAAGACCAATATCGGCCATCTGGAGCCGGCCTCCGGCATCGCCGGCCTCATCAAGACATTGCTCGCTCTCGAGCATGGCGTGCTGCCGGCGACGCTGCATTTCGAGCGGCTCAATCCGCTGATCGAGCTGTCGCAGTCTCCCTTCTTCATCGTCGATCGCGCGCAACCCTGGCCGGCGCTGCCCGATGCGCAGGGCGCGGCGCTACCGCGTCGCGCCGGCGTCAGCTCCTTCGGGCTCGGCGGCAGCAATGCGCATGTCGTCCTCGAGGAGGCCGCGCGCGCCGCGCCCACCCCGCAGACCCGCGCCGAGCTGCTGGTCGTCTCGGCGCGCGAGCGCGACGCGCTGGTCGCTTCGCTGCGCCGGCTCGCCGCCGTCGCGGCGCATTGCAGCGTCGCCGATATGGCGCACACGCTCGCCACGGGCCGCGAGGCGATGGATGTGCGCGCCGCGCTGCTGCTGACGCCGGGCGAGGCGCCGGCCGCGGCTCTGGCGGCGGCGGCCGAGGCGGTCGCCGAAGGGCGCGCGCGTGCAAATCTCTGGGTCGGAACCGTGTCGCGCTCGCGCCCCGAGGCGTCGGCGCAGACGGATCGCTTCCTGGCCGATCTCGTCGCCGCCGGGCAGATCGAGCGCATCGCGGCTCTTTGGGTCGGCGGCGCGGCCCTGCCGGCGGGACTGACGCGCGGGCTTCGCATCTTCCTGCCCGGCTATCCTTTCGCCGGCGCGCGCTTCTGGTGCGACCGTTCCCCGGAACGTGCGGCGAAAGCGCCGCCCGGGCCGGCGCCGGCGCCACAGAGCGCGCCGCGCGTGTCGCTGGAGACTGTGCGCGAGATCGTGCTGCGGCAGCTCGCCGCCGCGCTCTATCTCGACGTCGCGCAGATCGACGAGCGCGCGCCGCTCGCCGATCTCGGCCTCGACTCCATCCTCGCCGTCGAGCTGGCCGCCTCGCTCAACAAGCAGCTGGGGACGGATCTCCAGGCGATGCGCCTCTATGATCACGCCGACGTCGCCGGCCTCGCCACGCATCTCCACGCGCTGCTCGCGGAGCCGGGCGCCGATGTCGGCGAGGTTTCGCCCGAATGCGCTTTTCTCATCGAGCGCCTGGAAGCGCTCGGCAAGGGCCGGCCAGCGCCGCGCACGCGGCTCGACGCGCTGTCCGTGACGCCGGCGGAGGCCGAGGCGGTGCTGGATGCAATCGCGACGCGTTTCGGCGCGGCGCTGACGCAGGCCGAGATCGGCCGCTGCATCGATCTTCAGGCGGTCGGCGAGCTGATCGCCGAACGCGGCGCGCCGACTCCCCTTCTCGCCCAGGTTCCGCAGGGAAGGGAGGCGGCCGGCGTGTCGCGATCTTTCGATGAAGCGCGGGGCCACCCCCCTCTCCCGCAAAGTGGGGGAGGGTCGGGGAGGGGGCGCGAGCCGCGCGACGTCCTCGCCATCGTGCGCAATCATCTCGCGCAGGCGCTCTATCTCGAGGAGAATGAGATCGACATTTCCGCGCCCTTCTCCGAGCTGGGACTCGATTCGATCCTCGCGGTGGAGCTGGCCAAGAGCCTCAATGACGCGCTCGGAACGCGGCTTCAGGCGACACGGCTCTACGACCATGCCGATGCGGCGGGCCTCGCGTCCTATCTCGAGGCGGAGCTCGCGCGCGGCGGCGAGGAGGATGCGGCCGAGCCGATCGGCGAGACGCTCGCTTTTCTGATGGAGCGCCTCGCCGAGAGCGGCGCGGGCGCGCTCACGCCGCGCAGCCGCATCGACGAGATCGCGCTCGACGCCGCGCGCGCGCGCGCCGCTCTTAACGCCGTGAACGCGCGGTTCCGATGCGATCTCTCAGAGAGCGATATCGGCCGCTGCGTCGATCTTCGCGATCTCGCGCGCCGCATCGAAGAGCGCGCCGGCGCCGCGCCCGATCCGCTGGTTCTCGTCAGGACCGGCTCGGGGCGGCCGAGCTTCTGGGCGCATGGGGGAACGGGCGATGTGAATTGGGTCGGCGAGCTCGCCCGCGCCCTCCCCGAGGGGGAGCCGATCTATGGTCTCGAAGCCGCCGGGCTCGATGGCGAAACCCGGCCGCTCGACAGCGTCGAGGCGATGGCGGACCATTATCTCGCCGCCATTCGCCGCGCGCAGCCCATGGGGCCCTATCGGCTCGGCGGCTATTCGGCGGGCGGCGCCATCGCTTTCGAGATGGCGCGACGGCTCGTCACGCGCGGCGAGAGCGTCGAGCGTCTCGTGCTGCTCGACGCCAATGCGCCGGGGCGGCCGGCGATCGAGGAGATGCAGGCGGATTTCGGTCCCGGCTATGTCTATGTCGTCGTCGCCAATTGGCTGGGGACGCGCTGGGGCATGCGCACGCCGCTGGCGCTGTCCGATCTGGGCGGGCTCGACAAGAGCGCCATGCTCGATCTCGTCGTCGCGCATCTCTATTCGGCCGCCGAGCCGCCGATCCCGGTCGCCGAGCTGCGACGGCGGCTGGAGACTTTCGACAGCTGCGGCCGCGCCATCGGCGACGCGCTGCGAGCCTATCGGCCGCAGCCGCTGGCGGCGCCGATGGAGGTCGTGCTGTTCGAGTGCCGCGACGGCATGGCCGGCGGCGCCAATCCGCTCGGCCTGCCCGACACCGCCGTCGCGCGCGATTATCGCGACGGCTGGGACGCGCTCTTCGCCTCGCCGATCCGGCGCGTTCCCTTGCCCTGCGATCATTTCGGCGTGCTGCGCGCGGAGCCGCTGCGCCGCATCGGCGAGGCGCTCGCGGCGCCCGACCCCGTGGAATCCGTGGTGCTCGCTCTGCTGCGCGAGGTGCTGCCGGACGTTCCGCCCGCAGCGCTCGCTCTCGATCGCTCGATGAGCGAGCTCGGCGCCAATTCCATGGATCGCGTCGAGGTGGCGACGCGGGCGATGGAGACGCTGCACATCGTCGTTCCCCATGCGGAGCTGACGGGGCTCGCGACCATCGGCGCGCTGATCGACGTGCTGCGGCGGCGGCTCGCGCATGGCTAAGCATGTCGTCGTCACCGGCATGGCCGTGATGGCCGGCGGCGCCGAGGATGTCGCCGGCTTCGAGGCGATTCTCCGCGCGTCGCGGCGGCTCGAGGCCGCGCCGCCCTTCGACTGGGAGCGGGGGCTGGCGCGCCTCGCCTCGCGCTGGCCGGAGCGGGAGGCGCGCGCGCGCCGCGCCGGGCGCACCGGCGGCGCGGCTCTGCGCGCCGCGCTCATCGTCGCCGCGGAGGCGATGGCGCGGGCGGACCCGGACGAGCGGCTCGCCGCGGAGGACCTCGGCGTCCTGATCGCCGGCAGCAATCTGCAACAAGGCGAGGCCTTCGCCGCCTATGAGACTTTTCGCACGCAGCCCGCTTATCTTTCGCCGCGTCATGGCTATCAGTTCCTCGACAGCCATGTGATGACAGCCGTCGCCGAGACGGTCGGCGCGCAGGGACCGGGAGCGACGATCGGCGGCGGCATGGCCAGCGGCAATGTCGCCGTGACCATGGCGCTCGATCTCGTCCGCAGCGGGCGGGTCGCCGCCTGTCTCGTCGTCGGGCCGCCGGCCGATCTCTCGCCCGCCGAATGGCGCGCCTTCGCGACGATGGGCGCGCTGGCGCCGACGCCGGCGGAGAGCCGTCCCTTCGACCGCTCGTCGAGAGGCTTCACGCCGGGATGGGGCTGCGCCGCGCTGCTGATCGAGGCGCGCAAGAGCGCCCGCGGCCGCGAGGCGAACATGCTCGCCGAGATCGCCGGCGCCTGCGCGCTCACCGGCGCCGATCAATCTCCCGCCCCGGATTCCGCGACGGCGCTGCGGGCGATGGCGGGCGCATTGCGCGACGCGAAGCTGGCGCCCGCCGACATTGATTGCATCGGCGCTCATGCGACCGGCGCGCCCGCCGGCGACCTCGCCGAAGCCGAGGCGATCCGCCGCCTGCTCGGCGGGAGGGCCGCGCACGCGCCAGTCAATGCGCTGAAGGCGCTCATCGGGCATTCGCTGCAGTCGTCCGGCCTTCTCGGCCTCGCGGCGCTCATCCTGCAGCTGCGCGGCGGCTTCTTGCATGGAACCGCGGGCCTCGTCGACGTGATCGCCGACGATCTTCTGCTGCCGCGCGAGACTCTGTCCGCCCGGCCGCGCATCGTATTGAGCAACGCCTATGGTTTCGGTACGATCGCGGCCAGCGTGCTGCTGCGCCGAGTGGAGGAGCAATCGTGACGGTCGGCGTCGAGCGCTTCGGTTTCTATGGCGGCGTGGCCTGCGTCGACGTCGGGCGGCTGGCGCAGGCGCGCGGGCTCGATCCGCAGCGCTTCAACAATCTGCTGATGCGGCGCAAGAGCCTGCATCTCCCCTTCGAGGACCCGGTCTCCTTCGCCGTCAATGCGGCCAAGCCGCTCGTCGATGCGCTGACCGCGGCCGAGCGGGAGTCGATCGGCCTCCTCATCGTCGCCAGCGAATCGGGAATCGATTGGGGCAAATCGATCACGAGCTATGTTCATCCTCACCTCGGGCTTAGCCGGCGCTGCCGCATGTTCGAGGTCAAGCAGGCCTGTTTCGGCGGCGCAGCCGCCTTCATGAGCGCGGTCGGCGCCGTGTCGTCGGGGCAGGTTCGCCGCGCGCTCGTCATCGCCACCGATCTCGCGCGCTGCGTGCCGCATTCCTACGCCGAGCCGGCGCAGGGCAGCGCCGCCGTCGCTCTGCTCATCGGGCCGGAGGCCGAGATTCTCGCGCTGGAGCCCGGCGCCAGCGGCTCCTATGGCTATGAGGTGATGGACAGCTGTCGGCCGACCGCCGATATCGAGACTGGCGACGTCGATCTCTCGCTGCTCTCCTATCTCGATTGTCTCGAGCACAGCTTTCTCGCCTATCGCGACAAAGTGGGGCCAATCGATTTCCAGGAGCATTTCGCTTATCTCGCCTGGCACACGCCCTTCGGCGGCATGGTGAAGGGCGGCCACCGCACTTTGATGCGCAAGCTGAAGCCGGGTCCGCCGGCGGCGATCGAAGCGGATTTCGAGAAGCGCCTGCGTCCGTCGCTGACCTTCTGCCAGGAGGTCGGCAATATCTATTCGGGGACCATGTTCCTCGCGCTCGCCGGCGTCCTGGCGCGCGGCGATTTTGCGCAGCCGCGCCGCATCGGCCTCTTCGCTTATGGCTCGGGCTGCTGCTCGGAATTCTTCAGCGGCATGGCGACGAAGGTCGGCGCAGCGCGGATCGAAGCGCTGGATATAGACGGCGCGCTCGCCGGGCGCCTCGAGATGAGCATCGCCGATTACGACCTGCTGCTCACCCGCTCGGTCAATTCCTATGTCGGTCAGCGCGACATGACGATCGATCCCGGTCCGTTCGAGCCGCTGCTGCGCAGCCGTCTCGCCGGCCGCCTCGTGCTCGACTCCATCGCCGGCTATCAGCGCCGGTATCGCTGGGCATGAGCGGCTTCGAGACGTTGCGCGTCACGCGCAGGGAGCCGGCGCTCGAAGTGGCGCTGAACCGTCCGGCGCGCGCCAATGCGCTCACCAGAGAGATGATCGCCGAGCTGCACCGCGCGCTCGATGCGGCCGAGGCCGATCCGGCGATCCGCGTCGTCTTTCTCTCGGGCGAGGGAGCCGCCTTCTGCGCGGGAATGGATTTCGTCGAGGCGGCGTCCTGCGGCGGCGACGAAGCGAGCCTGAAGCAGACGGTCGACTCCTTTTATTCCTTGCTCGAGCGCTTCACCGCCTGCTCCGTGCTGATCTGCGCCTCCATCACGGGCCGCGTCACCGCCGGCGGCGTCGGGCTGATCGCGGCGGCCGATCATGCGGTCGCGGCGCCCGGCGCGACGTTCCAATTGTCCGAAGTGGCGTTCGGCCTGCTGCCGGCGACGATCGCCCCTTTCATCATCCGCCGCTGCGGCCTGCATCCGACCTATCGCCTGGCCCTCGGGGCCGAGCGCATCGACGCCGCTCGGGCGCTGTCGCTCGGCCTCGTCGACGAGATCGCCGAAGCGCCGACGGAGGCGTTGCGCCGCTTTCTGATCCGCGCCGCGCGCGTCGATCCCGATTGCGTGTCGGCGCTGAAGGGCCTGTTTCGCGAATTGTGGATCGTGAATGAGGAGACGCGCCGCGTCACCGCGGAGGCGATCAGCCGGCAAATCCTGCGGCCGCAGACGCAAGAGGCGATCCGCGGCTTTCTCGGCCAATCGAGTCCGCCATGGAAGAAATAGTGCGCCTGCGCAAGCATGGCGCGTCGATCGCCGTGATCGAGATGGCGGATCGCGCCGGACGCAACACTTTCACGCCCGCGCTCGTCGGCGGGCTCGGCGTGGCGCTGCAGCGCATCGACGCCGACGCCGATGTGAAGGTGGTGGTGATCCACGGCTTCGACGCGATCTTCTGCGCCGGGGGAACGCTCGAGGAGCTGCTCACCCTCGCCGAGCACAAGACGACATTCGACGCGCATGAATTCTATCGCGCGCTGCTCGACTGCAAATGGCCGGTGGTGGCGGCGATGCAGGGACATGCGCTCGGCGGCGGCCTCGTCTTCGGCCTCTACGCCGATCTCGTGGTGCTGTCGCAGGAATCGATCTATGCGGCCAATTTCATGAAATACGGCTTCACGCCGGGCATGGGGGCGACGCTCGTACTGCCCATGAAGCTCGGCGCCGGCCTCGCGGCCGAGATGATGTTCTCGGCAAAGGGTTTTCATGGCGGCGCGCTGCGCGAGCGCGGCGTCGGCTTTCCGATCACGCCGCGGGCCGAGACCATTCCCGCCGCCTTGAAGCTCGCGGAGGAGCTGGCCGAGAAGCCGGCGGGCGCGCTGCGCATGTTGAAGCAGGCGCTCAATCGCCCGCTCATCGCCGCTCTGCCCGAGGCCGTCGCACAGGAGAAGGCGATGCATGAGGCGAGCTTCGCCGAGCCCGATATTGCGGCGCGCATCGCCAGCCGGTTCGGGCGGTAGGGGAATGACAGCTCCCTTATCCGCCGAGCCGGCCTTCGCCGCCCAGGTTTGGCTATGAGACCGTGCACGCCGAACTGGGGCGCTCGTTTTGCGGGTTGAAATGTCTTCGACACTGCATCAAACTAGTCCGCTGACCAGTTTGGGAGCGCCGCCATGAAATCCTGGCCCGTGCAGGAAGCCAAAGCCCGCTTTTCCGAGCTCTTGAACGCCTGCGAGCGGGAGGGGCCGCAAATCGTCACACGGCGCGGCGCGGAAACCGCCGTGCTCCTTCCGGTCGACGAATGGCGCCGGTTGACCGCCTCCCGGCCCAGTCTCAAAGCTCTCCTGCTCGCGCCGCAAGCGCGTAGCGACGACCTGCCGCTCCCGAAACGGGGGAAAGGAAAACATCGGACGTCGCCGGATTTCTGATCGATGTATCTTCTCGACACCAATGTCGTCTCGGAGCTGCGGCGGGCCAAGCCCCACGGCGCGGTCCTCTCTTGGCTCCAATCCGTCCCCGATTCCAGCTTGCGCCTCTCCGCTCTCACGCTCGGCGAAATCCAGGCGGGCGTCGAGAAGCTGCGCTCACGCAATCGCGAAAAAGCCGAGGAGATCGAAAATTGGGCGGATCAGATCGAGCAGACATTCGCGGTCGTCCCCGTCGACGCCAGGATTTTCCGCCTTCACGCCCGCTGGATGCACGCCCGGCCGGATCACTGCTATGAAGACGCGTTGATCGCCGCCACGGCGAAAATCCACGACCTCGTCGTCGTCACCCGAAACGCCAAGGATTTCGCCTGCTACGACATTGCCTTGCTCGATCCCTTCACCTTCTCGGGCGGAAAATGAATCCCTCGTCCGACCTGGTCGAGCGCGATTCCTCTCACTGTCAGCGCGGCCCGTCATAGCGCAGGCGCACGCCGGTCGCGGGAGTCATCATGCCGCCCATGCGGCGCGGCTTCATCTCGCCGTCGTCGAGCAGAGTGAAGCGCGCGCGCGTCAACAGAGCCGCCAGCACGATCTTCAACTCGAACACCGCGTAATGCGAGCCCGGGCACATGCGCTCGCCGCCGCCGAATGGCATATATTCATGGGTCGCGAAGCGCCGCTCGAGGAAGCGCTCCGGCCGGAAGCTCTCGGCGTCGGGATAGAGATCGGGCTCATAATGCAGCACCGCCGATGTGGCGGCGATATTGGTTCCGGCCGGCAGCTCATAGCCGCCGAGCTCCATCGGCTGCGCCAGCACGCGGTTGATGTCGGTGACGACCGGCCACAGCCGCAACGTCTCCTTCACCACCGCGTCGAGAAAAGGCAGGCGCGTGTAGTCGAGCGGATCGGCGTCGGGGCCGAGCGGCGCCAGCTCGTCGATGAGCAGCTCGAGGCGGCGCGGCTCGCGATGCAGCCAATAGAGGCCCCAGCACAGCGAGACGACAGACGTCTCGTGTCCGGCGATCAGCGCGGTGATCATATTGTCGCGAATGGCGACGTCGCTCATCGGGGCGCCGTCATCATAGCGCGCTGCGATGACGCGATCGAGAATGGCGCAATCGCGCGGCGCATCGGCGTTGCGCGCCCGCTCCATCGCCTCTTGCAGCAGCTGCTCGAGACGGCGGCGAGCGATGGCGAAGCGGCGGAACGGCGGCCAGCGGTCGTCGTCGCAGCCGAGCGCGGCGAGCAGCAGAAAGCTCGGCGCGCCGAACCCCTCGCTGAAGGCCCGCACCGCCTCGCGGAAATCTTGCAGGCGCTGCGGCGTGTCGGCGCCGAACATGGTGCGCAGGATCACGTCGAGCGCGATGGTGAGAGCGATGTCGCGGACGACGAAGCTCTCTCCCGGCGCGAGCGGCCGGAAGGCGTCGAGCGCGCAGTCGCGGATCATGCCGCCGAGCGGGCTCAGCGCGTCGCCCTGAAAATGCGGAACGAGCAGGCGGCGGTCGCGGCGCAATTCGCGTCCCGCGAGCCGCGTCGTGCCGGATGTGCCGAGCACGCGCGCCGGGCCGGGCTCGAAATTGACGCCATATTGATCGACGGGGGCGTTGATGATCTGCCGCACCAGCTCCGGCCGCCCGGTGACGACGCAGAGGCGCGCCGTGCGCACGGTGAAGAGGCTCCCATAGCGCCGCGCGACGCTGCGCAGCATCCGATACGGGTCGCGCAGATAGGAGACGGTTTGCAGCAGGCGCAGCGGCGGTCCGGGCGGCAGCCCTCTGATCGGCGTATCCGGCATGAGGTGATCTTTTCGGTGGAATGGCGTGAGCGTGTCATTATAGGGAAGAGCCGGCGCGAAGAGAATCGCCGCGCGTCGAAGGAGGCAGGCATGACGATGATGCGTGACGAGCCGGCGCGGCCCATGAGCGCCTTCGGTCTGCTGGCGCGGCTCATCGCGGCGAAGCGCCGAGACCGCGCCGATCTCTGCTACGAGTTCATGGGCACGCGCAATTGCCCGGCCGAGGATTGCACCTATTTGAACCTCGGCTTCTGGCGCGACACCGACGATTATCGCACCGCCGCGGAGGCATTGGTCGACGTCCTCGGCGACGCCGCCGGCATTGCGGCGGGCCATGTGGTCGTGGACGCCGGCTGCGGTTTCGGCGATCAGGACCTTCGCCTCGCGACGACGCGCGATCCGGCGCGCATCCATGCGATGAATGTCACGCAGGTTCAGCTCGATCACGCGCGCGCGCGCAACGCCGATCCGCGCATCGATTATGTGAAGGGCTCGGCGACGGCGATGCCCTTCGGCGATGGCGCGATCGACAAGGTCGTGTCGCTCGAGGCGGCCTTTCATTTCGACACACGCGCCGATTTCCTGCGCGAATCTTTTCGCGTGCTGCGGCCGGGCGGACGGCTCGCGGTCATCGATCTCGTGCCGCTCGAGCGAAACGGCAGAGTCGAGACGGGCGGGCTGCGCGGCCGGATGGAGCGCTGGGCCTCGCAGACGCCGGAGGCCAATGTCTATGGCATGACCGGCTATCGGGCGCTGCTCGAGCGAATCGGCTTCGTCGATTGCGAGCTGCGGTCGATCGCCGAGCATGTCGTGCCCGGCTATCTCGCCTTCATGCGCAAGCTGCTCGCAGATCCGATCGCGTCGGCGCGGCTGCATCCGCTGATCCGGCAGGGGATGCAGCGCGCGGGAAACCCGTTCGAGAAGTCGGACTATATATTGGTCGCCGCGACGAAGCCGTCGCTGGGGTGACGGAGCCTCTCCGCTCGCGTCGTCATTGCGAGGAGCGAAGCGACGAAGCAATCCAGGGGCCGCCCCACGGCTCTGGATTGCTTCGCGTTGCTCGCAATGACGGCCCCGGCGTTCGTCGGTTCACATCGTCATCGCGACGAGACGCGTGCGAAAGATGTCGCCCGCCTCGCGCATGAGGCGTTCGGCCAAAATATCGACATGGCGGGCGCGCCAGTCCTCGTGATCGGTTCCGCGCAGCCAACGATTGGCGGCGCCCATGGCGGGGCCGCAGTGGATTTGAAAATTGGCGCGTTCTTCCACGCGCCCCTCGATCGCCGAGCGATTCGAGTGAATGAAATACCAGCGGAACACCATCGCCATTTTCTTGCGCGGATCGGCCTCGGCCTCGGCGAGCTCGCGCGGGGCGACGCGCGCATAATGGCGCGCGGTCTCGTCCCACACCGCCGCGACGCTGCGGCCGAAATTGCGCCGCTCGATCTCGGCGAGGGTTTCGGGCGCCAGCGCATCGAGGCTGCGGTGCGTGCGGTAGAGCTCATACAGCCGATTGGCGCGGCCGGGAAACAGCGTCCCGCGCTTCAGCACTTGCACCTTGGCGCCGATCTCGAACATGTCGCCGGCCGGGGCGATGTCGAAATCGGCGAGGTCGGCCGCGGCGAGCATGTCCTTGGCGGCGTCCGAGGTTCCGGCCTCGGGCGTGCATTGATTGATCGAGCCGGTCATGACGAAATCGGCGCCGAGCATGAAGCTCGCGGCGATCGCGTCCGGCGCGCCTATGCCGCCGGCCGCGCCGATGCGAATGCGCTGGCGCAGATTATTGCGCGCGGCTTCCTCGTCGCGCAGCGCGCGGAAATGGGGAACGAGGGTGAGCGCCACGCGGCGATCGGTGTGGCCGCCGGAATCGGCTTCGGCGCAAATGTCGTCCGCGAGCGGGACGAGGGGCGCGAGCCGCGCCTGTGCTTCTGTGACGGCGCCGGAGGCGCGCAGCGCGGCGACCATTTGCATGTCGGGCGGAGCGAGGAACTGACGCGCGACCTCCGGGCGCGACAGCTTGGCGAGGATTCGGTTGCGGATACGCGGAGACCCGTCGAGGCCGCTTTCGAGGCCGGCGAGCCGATAGCGCACGAGCGCCGGCGTCACGCGGATGAAGGCCGACGCCTCGATGGTTCGGACCTCTTCGGCGATCAGTAGGTCGGCCAGCGCCTCTTCTTGTCCTGGGATAATCTGATTGTGCAGGAAATTGACGCCGAATGGCGCGTCCGGCCCGACGGCGGAGCGTATGGCGGAGATCGCTGCCGCGATGCGCTCCAAGGTCAGGCCGCCAGCGCCGAAGAAGCTCAGAATGCGCGCGCGCGCGAGCGTCGTCACGAAACGCTCGGAGGCGATTCCCTTGCCCATCGCCCCGGCGACATAGGCCAATCGAACGCGGTGATCGGCGCGAAACGCGGCGTCGCCGAGCCCAATTTCAGGCGACTCGCCCAGCGGAGCGGAATGGATCACTGGAGCCGGCTTGCTTCGAGACGCCGGCCTGAACGCTCGCGGTCCAGGAACCCGCTCGGACCGTGAGCCTTCAGACTCGCTCTTCGCAGGCTTTGAATCGGATGACGCGCGCCGCTTCGATCAGGCGTCGCGCCGCCACGTCGAGCCGTGTGGACGACCGAAGGCGTTCGGCGATACGGCGCGCTCACGCGACCGGCGCCGGGCCGCTCTCAATCCTCGTCGTCGTCTTCATCATCGTCGTCTTCATCGTCATAGTCGAGCAGATCGCGCAGGCTCGGCTCTTCACGGACGACGACCACGACGGTCTGCGTCGCGCCGGAGCCGATCACTCCCTCTTCGCGCAGGCCGAGGATCGCATCCTCCACCTTATCCATCAGCTTTCCTTCGCCCTTGCGCAGGCGCTTGACGGCGCGCCGTCCATGCTCGCCGATGTCGATGATGCACATTTCGGACACCGGGCTCGCCTCCGCCGTCTTGGCGCTCGACCCGTTATCGACCTTCCGCTCCATTGTCGCTGCCGCGGCCATTCTCGGCTCTCCTCGGTGACGCGAGCGGTGGAGTGTCGCAACGGACCTCGGCCGCTTCTACGTAAAGCACTGCCCATTCGCATCGCAGCTTCGCTGCGCAGATCTGCACTTCGACCCGCCGGTCCGAACTCTTTCGGCCGGCGCTCAATCGTCGAGACGATAGAGCTTCAGGAGCCGCTTCGGCTTCGAGTCCTTGACCGCGCGAAAAACGTTGCGCGGCATGTCCCGCAGCCAGCCGTCGCGGCGCTTCTCGTTCGATCGCTGATGACGATCGAGATAATTCTCGGCGACGCGCGCCTGCAGCTCGACGAGCGCGCGAATGCCCCGCTCGGACGGTCGCAGATGGCGGGACTGTTTCTTGGTCTTGCGCTCTTCGCCATAGGCTTCGCGCGAGACCACGCGCCCGGCGCCGTCGCGCCGAATGACGGTCACGCGCTTGATCGGGAGCTCCTCGTCTTCCGACCGCGAGCTGTAGATCACCTGCTCGCGACTGCCCCGCCCGGCCCCGGCGCCGGACTTCACGACGGTGATGCGCTTGATGTCGCGGTCCAACTTCAAAGTCATGGAAACGAGCCTCCTTCGAGCGAAGCAATAGGAACTATAGCCGCCGTAAGCTCGGCTTTCAACGACAGCGGAGCCGTCTCGCCGATTTTTTTACGAGGCGCTCGCGCGGCGCGCTCATTTCCTGCCGTCGGGCTGCTGAATCTCCCGCATCACGATGCGGGTGACGAAGAGACCGAGCCCGGCGAGCGCGGTGACGAAGATCGACATCTCGAACGAGAGACGCGGAAGCAGGCTGCTCAATTCATGCAGCACCCACACGCGCACGACCTGCGATTCGTCGACCAGATGGTCGACGAAATGCTTGTAGAGCAGCACGATCACAGCCAGGAAGAACAGCGCCGAGAAGATGTTGGTCACCGTGCCGAGAATGCGGGACGCCTTCGACAGGCTGGCGTTGATGGTGAAGGCGTTCTCGCGCAGCGTCGGGGCCATGAACAGATAATATTCCTCGGCGCTCGCCGCCATGCCGCCGATGAAGCGGGCGAGGTTCGCCGGCTTCACGCCTTTGCTCAACATTTTCTTGGACGCGGACGCGAAGTGCTTTTGCAGCACTGCGATGTAATTCATCTCGACATGCAGATATTCGAGCGAGGCGTCGAGCGTCGACAGCGTTCGCGCGATCTTCAGGAACTCCCATGTCTGCT
Source organism: Methylosinus trichosporium OB3b (assembly GCF_002752655.1). Classification (NCBI taxonomy): domain Bacteria; kingdom Pseudomonadati; phylum Pseudomonadota; class Alphaproteobacteria; order Hyphomicrobiales; family Methylocystaceae; genus Methylosinus; species Methylosinus trichosporium. The sequence continues at coordinate 103,395 of NZ_CP023738.1, forward strand.
GCGCGCCGCGGCGCGACAGGATGCGGCCGATGTCGGCGGCGCCGGTGTTGATGCTGCGCTCCTGAAAGGACAGGCTCTTGATCTTCGACTTGTTGCTCCACAGGCGCAGGCAGCGGGCGATCTCGCTGCGCAGCTCGTGAATGCCGCGCGACGGCAGCTCCACGCAGAGGCGCAGTTGCAGATCGGCCGCCTTGCCGAAATCCTGCTCGGCGAGGGCACGCTGCAACCCGCGATAGAGGGTGAGGAACTCCCGGTCCAGCGAGCCGATGCTGCCGAGGTCGATGAGCGCGACGCGGCTGTCGCGCAGCAGGATGATGTTGCCGGGATGGAGGTCGGCGTGAAAGAAATTGTCCTGAAACAGCTGGCGCATGAAGGAGATGAGCAAGCGCGTGCCGACGCGCTTGCGATCGACTCCATTCTCCTCGAGCCAGGCGCGAACCCGCTCGGGATCTTTCTCGCGAACGCGAATGAGATCGCTCATCAGGACGCCGTGGATGCGCTCCAGCACGATGACATTGGCGGTCGTGTAGCGGCCATAGACCTTCGGAATCTTGATCTTGCGGCTGTTGATGTTCTTTCTCAGCTGCTTGGCGTTGGCCGCCTCGTAGCGATAATCGGTCTCCTCGAGGAAGATTTGCTCGAGCTCGGCGACGGCGTCGCGCAGCCGCAGGATGCGCAGGCGCGGCAGCCGGTCGAGACAATTGGCGAGATAGCGCAGGACGGCGAGGTCGCGCTCGAATTTCTTGCGGATGCCGGGACGCAGCACCTTCACGACCACCTCGCGGCCGTTGCTCAGGCGCGCGGCGTGGACCTGCGAGAGCGACGCCGCCGCGAAAGGCAGGGGGTCGAACTCGCTGAAGATGTCGTCGACGCTGGCGCCGAGCTCGGTCTCGATGACGCGTCGCGCCACCTCCGGCGGAAAGCCGATGGCGCGATGCTGCAGATGCGCGAGCTCGTCGCAGAGCGCCGGGGGCAGCACGTCGCGGCGCAGCGACATCAACTGCCCGACCTTCATCCACAGGCCGCCGAGATGCTCGAACGCTCCTCGGATCTCCTCGCCGCTGCGGCGAGGATCATCCCGGCCTCTCAGCTTCATCCACTTCAAACGGAAAAACAGGGAGACGAAAGTCGTCACGACCCGCAGCAGCTCGAAGCGCGGCTCGTCGGCGTCGGCGCGGATCTCGATCGGACGGCGCGGGGCGTCGGGCTCGAGCGGGGTGGGCGCGTCGTCGCCGCTGCGCCGTGCGCCCGCACCGCCGAGCCGGATGACGCGGCGGATCATCGGCGGCCGCGACGCATCGGCGCCATCGGAAGAAGATCGATGCTCAATGGTGACGATATTCACGCGGGCGGCTCCCCGGGGCTGCGTTCGGGATGCGGCGGAGAAGCGGCCGCTGCGTCGACAAAGCTCGGCGATATTTGCCGAATGTGGAACCGAAGGGGTCGCTCCGATCGCGCCGCGACCGACAGGCGACGCTCCCCGGAGAGCAAAACGGAGCGAAATCGCCAGAGGGCGGGCTCCGCCGGAGAGGCGTCGGGAAGGTCGACGCCGATCGGGTCGAGCGAAAAGGCGAATCGGTCGAAAGCCAGAGCGAGGCCGTCGCCTCGAGCCTTCACATAGGCCTCTTTCAAAGTCCAGAGCTGGAAGAAGGCGGCGGCGCGCTCCTCTTCGACGAGCGCTTCGAGCAGCGCCGTTTCCGCCGGCGCGAAATAGGCGCGCGCGAGAGCCAGCAGGTCGATGTCGCGGCTCGCATTCTCTATGTCGACGCCGACCGGGCGACCATGCGTCACCGCGCAGGCGACGGCGCCATGGGTGTGGGAGAGATTGAATTCGAGCGAGGGAAAAGCGAAGGCGGGATCGAGCGCCGGCTTGCCATGCGCCTGGTCGACGAAGCGCCAGAGATGCGGCGGGCCGCCGAGGTCGCGCGACAGCAGCGCGCGCAACAGGGCGTGCGCCGCCGTGAAGGCGAAGCGGTCTCTCGCATGATAAAAGCGGGCGGCGCGCGCGCGCTCCGCCGCGTCGAGGAAATCGAGCCAGCGCCGCTCGTCGGCCGGGACGGCGTCGGCGAGGTCGAGCCAATGGACCTGCACGACGTCGGCGCCGTCACCATCTTCCGGCGAGTCTTCGATTGCCAAGCTGCGCCGTCCCTCGCTAGTGTGCCGTGGAAAGTTTCGCTCCTCCGGCCGGATGTCCATGACGCGCACTCTCATCATGTTCTGCGGTCAAGGCGCGCAATATTACCAGATGGGCCGGGAACTCCACCACGCCGATCCGATCTTTCGCGACGCCATGGATCGCTGCGAGACGATCGCCGCGGATCTCGGCGGGCCGCGAATCGCCGATGTGATCTTCGGCCGACCCATGGCCGAGAGCCAGGGCTTCGATCGGCTCGCCGAGAGCAATGCGGCGCTGCTGGCGATCGGCTTTGCGCTGGCGACGCGGCTCGAGGCGGCCGGGATCGCGCCCGACGCCCTTCTCGGCTACAGCCTCGGCGAGACGATCGCGGCGGTTTTCGCCGGCGCGCTGTCGCTCGAGGACGGCTTCCGGCTCGTGCTCGGACAGGCCGATATTTTTGCGCGCGCGGCGCCTGCGGGGGCGATGATCGCGGTCCTCGTCGAGCCCGAGCGCCTCGCGGCGCTGCCCGAGGCGACGCGGCTCTGTGAGATCGCCGCGATCAACGCGCCGCGCCATTGCGTGCTGTCGCTGCGCGCCGACGACGCGGCCGTGGTCGAAGCGGCGCTCGAGCGCGCCGGCCTCACCTATGCGCGCCTGCCGATCCGCTTCCCGTTCCACGCCTCGGCGATCGCGCCGGTCGAGCCGGACATGATCCGGCTCGCCTCGGGCTGTCGTTTCGCGCCGCCGCGCTGGCCGATCGTCTCGGCGACGACGGGCGGCGTCGCCGAGCCTTTCGACGGCGCGCATTTATGGCGCGTGATGCGCCAGCCGCTGCGCTTTCGCGAGACCATCGAGGCCCTGGCGCGCGAGGGCGACTGGCTGCTGCTCGAGGCCGGCCCTTCCGGCACGCTCGCCTCCTTCGTCCGGCAGATCGGCGCGCCCGGCGTCGCCGCCTTTCCGGCGATCGACCAGTTCGGCAACAACAGCGCCACTCTGGCGCGGCTGCTGGCGGCGGCGCGATGACGCTGGCGGCGATCTTCCCAGGGCAGGGCTCGCAAACCATCGGCATGGGCGCGGATCTCTTCGACCGCTTCCCGGACTGGGTCGAGGCGGCCGATCGCATCCTCGGCTATTCGCTACGCCGCCTCTGCCTCGAGGATCCGCACCGCGAATTGTCCAGCACGGCCTTCACCCAGCCGGCGCTGTACACCGTCAACGCCATGGCCTATCGAAAGCATATCGAAGACGGCGGAGCCGAGCCGGATTTCCTCGCCGGCCACAGCCTCGGCGAGTTCAACGCCCTGCTCGCCGCCGACGCCTTCGACTTCGAGGAGGGTCTGCGCCTCGTGCAGAAGCGCGGCGAGCTGATGGGCGCGGTCGCGGGCGGCGGCATGGCCGCCGTGATCGGTCCGCCCTCTTCGCGCATCCGCGCTCTGCTCGAGGAGGCGGCGCTCGGCTCGACCGACGTCGCCAATTTCAACTCGATCAGCCAGACGGTCCTCTCCGGCCCGGTCGCCGATCTCGAGCGCGCGCGCGCGCGCATCGAAGCCGCAGGCGGACGCTTCGTCCCGCTCAATGTGCGGACCGCCTTCCATTCCCGCTATATGCGAGAGGCAGCGCGGCGGTTCGAGGCGTTTCTGGGGAGCCGGCGCTTCCGGCCGCTGCTCATTCCGGTGATGTCGAACTTCACCGCTCTGCCTTACCGGGACGACGAGATCGCGCATAATCTCGTCAAGCAGATCGATCATTCGGTGCGCTGGGTCGAGACGGTGCAATATCTCGTCGACGAATTCGACGCGCAATTCGTTGAACTCGGCCCCGGCGCCGTGCTGACGCGGCTGATCGAGGATATTCGTCGCCATCCGGCGCCAGTGAATATCGCGCGCCGCTATTAGGTCTACGGCGTCTCACTATGAGAAAACAATGCAAACGCAGCCGGGGCCGTCATTGCGAGCGGAGCGAAGCAATCTAGTGGCGTGCTGCATCGAAATTGATGGGGCTCTAGAGCGAGCCTGGAGGCTCGCGGTCCAGGATCCGCGCTTGGACCGCGCTTGGACCGCGAGCCTCCAGGCTCGCTTTTTCAGCCCTTCAAATCGGCTGAATCACGCCACTAGAGCCGCGGGGCGGCCCCGTTGTCGCCTCGTCGCTTCGCTCCTCGCAAGACGCCGGCCCGATCGTTGCGGTTTCAAGTGATGCAGTCGAATAAGGAGGCCTCGCTCTTGGAATCGGTTCCGCATGGGTCCATGCGCGCCATCGTCTGCCGGCGATGGGGAGATCCGGACGATCTTCGCCTCGAGTCCGTCCCCGAGCCTGCGCTGCGCCCCGGCGGCGTCCGCGTCGCCGTCCGCGCCGCCGGGGTGAATTACGCCGATCTGCTGACCATCGCCGGCCGTTATCAAGAGAATCCTCCGCTGCCCTTCGTCCCCGGATTCGAGGTGGCGGGCGAGATCGTCGAAATGGCGGCAGATGTGCGCGGCGCGCGAATCGGCGACCGGGTGATGGGCATGCTGCCCCATGGCGGCTATGCGCAGACGGCCGTGCTGCCCGCCGCCGGCGCCTTGCCGATTCCGCCGTCGCTCGACTTCGCTCGGGCCGCGGGCTTTCCCGTCGCCTATGGGACCGCCTATGGCGCGCTGGTGTGGCGGGCGCGGCTGCGTCCGCGCGAGCGGCTGCTCGTGCTCGGCGCCGCCGGCGGCGTCGGCCTCGCGGCGGTCGAGATCGGCCGGGCGCTCGGCGCGACGGTGATCGCCGTCGCCGCCGGCGACGAACGTCTGGCCTTGGCGCGCGCCCATGGCGCCGATCACCTCATCGACCGGCTGCGCGAGGATGTGGCGGAACGGGTCGGCGAGATCGCCTCCGGCGCCGGCGCCGATGTCGTGTTCGATCCCGTCGGCGGCGAGGCCTTCGAGGCGGGCCTGCGCTGCATTGCTTCGGAAGGGCGGCTCGTCGTCGTCGGTTTCGCCAGCGGGCGCGTCGGCCAGCTTTCCGCCGGCGTCGCGCTCGGCAAGAACATCGATCTCATCGGCTGCTATTGGGGCGCCTATCGTAACGATGACCGCGTGCGAAAGGCCTATGAGGAGCTGTCGCGCTGGCTCGAGGCGGGGCGGCTCGCCCCGCATGTCGGGGCCTCCTTTCCGCTCGCGGAGGCGGCGCGCGCCTTGCGCGCGCTGCGAGACCGCGAGGTCGGCGGCAAGATCGTGCTGACGCCATGACGAAGACGATGACGGCGATCTATTTCGAGGCTCATGGCGGGCCCGAGCAATTGCGGCTGGCGCAGCGGCCGATCCCGGAGGCGCGCGGCGACCTCGCGCTGGTGCGGGTCGGCGCCTTCTCGCTCAACGGCTTCGATCCGATGGTGCTGCGCGGCATTCCCGAATTGCCGATCCCGCTGCCGATGATCCCCTGCGCCGATTGCGCCGGCGAGATCGTCGCGCTCGGCGAGACCGAGCGCGACGCGTGGAAGATCGGCGATCGTGTCAGCGTCGTGCCGTTGCAGCCGGGGCGCGGGATGATGGGAGAGACTTTGCCCGGCGTCGCCGCGCAATATTGCCTCGCGCCGCTGTCGGCGCTGCTGCCGTTGCCGGCGAACCTCTCCTTCGTCGACGCCGCGGCGCTGCCCACCGCCTATGGCACGGCGATGCGGATGATGACGCATCGGGCCGAGGTCATGCGTGGCGAGCGGGTTCTGGTGCTCGGGGCCGGCGGCGGCGTCGGGGTCGCCTGCGTGCAGATCGCCAAGCTGCGGGGCGCCGAGGTCATCGCCTGCGCGGAGGACGAGGCGGCGCTGACGAAGCTGCGCGCGCTCGGAGCCGACCATGTGATCGACGCCCGGACCGATGTGCTCGGCGAGATCATTCGGCTGTTCGGCAAGCCGTCGATCTGGGGCGGCGGCGGCGTCGATGTGGTCGTTGATTTTCTCGGCGGCGCCGATTGGCGGCGCTCGATCGCCTGTCTGACGCGCGGCGGGCGGCTGGTGACCTGCGGCGCCAGCGCCGGCGCGCAAGTGGCGACGGATCTGCGTTATGTCTGGTCCTTCGAGCTCGACATCCGCGGCTCGAACGGCTGGACGATCGAGGATCAGCGAGACGTCATCGCTCTCGCCGCCGAGCGGCGCCTCGAGCCGGTGATCCACGCCGTGCGGCCGATGTCGTCCTACGGCGAGGCGCTGAGCGAATTGATGGCGCGCCGCGTGGTGGGGAAGTCGGTGATCGTGGTGGACGAGGCCGGCGCCGCCTCCCGGTCCGATTGCCCGCCGACGCGGCTCTGAATTTCCATCTCTTCGCCTTTTGGCGCGTCGCCCTTAATAGCGCCAATGCAATGAATGTTCGGCGGGGTCGCGATCATCATTTGCACGTGGCCGGGCGTCAAATGCCCCTCCTCGATCCGGCTCTCCTTACTGGGCGGCCGGTTTCTTGAACATTGGACTATTCCGCCTGCCCCACGCCCGGCGATCATAGCTCCAACCGACCAGCGGGAAAAAATTGCGACGAGCCAGAACATTCATGAACGCGATGGTGAAATAGCGGACGGCCGCCCTCAGAACTCACCATTCGCGCCACGCTGGAGGATTGCTTGCATGATGTGCTTCACTTTCAGGGCCTCATCCGCGAGCGCCGGCGGCAACGGCTTGCCTCCATAAATCATCATGTCCATGTTCAGCGTGTAGATCCAGAGCTTTCCGGTCTTATCCTCGACCAGCGCGACGCGGCAGGGCAGGAAGGCGGAGAAAGCCTCCGCGTAATCGATCATATGCGCCGCGGTCAGTGGATTGCAGTACAGATAGATTTTCAGCTTGCGCCAGGGCTTCCCCTCCATCGTGCTGATTTGATCGCCGAGCGGAAGCTCGCCGACGCTTTTGATGTTCATGGTCGTGGCGATGGATTTGATCGCCTCGTCCACGTCGTCGAAGCCGAGCCCCTCCTTGACCTCGGCCTTCCAAACCATCGCCTCGATCGGATCGCCTGCTTCGAGAAGAAGCTTCGCGATATGGGCATAGGTCGCGCACGCCCATGGATCGAAACCGGCCATCGAGCGTCCTGCCTCCATGAGGACGGCGACGCTCACGATGATCGTGATCGAGCCGATCAGGGCGAGAATATTTTTTACGAACCGCATTCGGCAGCCTCCAGTCGAACCATTCGGCTTCATGGCCGCAGATAGACGTAGCCTTGCTGCTGCAACTCGCCGAGCCGGACGACCGCGCCTTTCTCAGCGACGGCGAAGCCCGGAAGCAGGTCGCTGAGCGCCACTTTCTGCGCCTTCATCGTGATCGCGCAGGCGATGGGATCGACGCCGTCGCCTTTCAGCCTCGCGAGGCTCTTCTCGACATCCGCGTCCGCATCGATTGCGTGGAAAGCTCGCAGCGCCGGGCCATGCACGACGAGCGCAACCGTTATGCCGCCAGGACCTCCGCAACCGGCGATATGGTTTGAAATATTGCCGAGAACGAAGCGCGCCTTGTCCAGATCGGACAGATGATAGGCGACTTTAGATGCAGAGGCGCCTTTCGCCGCTGCGCCGAGCGCCAGGAGGCCGGCCCCGCTCGCGAACAATGAACCGAAGAATTTCCGCCATTTCATGCCATCACCTTTCTCCTATTCGCCCGAATAGCCTCACGGCTGGACGACCGTGTATCCCTTTTCCGACAGCGTCAGCAGTTCGGCGACGCCGGACTCGACCGTCGATACGTCCTCGAGCACGGCCGGACGCTTGTGCTCCCGCTTCTCGATCGCCTCGATGGAGTTCGCGCAGGCCTCGAACCGCACGTTGGGCATGGATTTCTCGAAGCCCTTCACTCGCTCCGCCACCGGCGAGCGATCGGCCAGAAGCATAGAAACGCCCGGGCCGAATCCGACGATCACAATGTCCACCTCCTCGCCGGCGCCGGTGAAATGGCGGGAGACATTGGCGGCATTGTCGAGAATGGAGCTCATCTTCGCGGGATCGCTCACGGTGACGTAGAGCGCGAGCTTATGCGCGTCTGCGGCCTCGCTCGCCGACACGGACAGCGCGCAAGCGAGGGCCATCGCGCTTTTCGCTGAAAAGCGGCATTTGAAATTCGGCGCTGTTTCTCTCATGGAGCTCCCCAAGCGGCAGTGAGCGGTCAGGCGCCAATCACCTCGACGGCGCGATTTTGTTCCAGCTTCACGGTTCCAGTCGTGGCGAGATATTCCGACACTACATCCCAGATCGGCGGTCCCTCGACATTCTGATTGACGCTCGCCCACCCTGCGACCTGATAATCGCGGCTCGGCTCTATCGCGGCGCCTGTTCGGGTCAGCGCCATGTTCGAGATGCGCCGGCTGCGCTCTTTGGTCACATCGATGGTATAGGAGAGGCCGCCGACACGAACCATGTCGCCGCCTTGCTGATAATAGGGATCGGCATTGAACAGATTGTCAGCCACATCTTCGAGCACGGCTTTCAACTGAGCGCCGGTCATAGCGCTTCGATAGACATTCGGATAGGTGATCGCGGTGACGTTGGTCACGTCCTCGAATGTGATGTTCTGGCCGGGTAGAAGGCTCGCGCCCCATCGGAAACCGGGCGACAGCGCAATTTCGGCGTCTCGCTCCTGCAGAATTGCATTGCAGAGGAGATCGTCGAAGGTGCCGTTGAAATTGCCGCGCCGGTAGAGCGTCGATTCCGTCACGCCGAGCACGCGCGCCAGATCGGCGGCGTAAGGCTTGCGCACATGCTCGATCTCGGCCGCCATCGCCCCGTCGGGCGCGATGACGTCGGAAAGCACAGGGATCAGTTTGTGGCGATAGGCTTTCACCTCACCGCCGCGTACGTCGAGATCGAGACGCGAGACGAATTTGCCCGACGATCCTGAGGCGACGATCAGAGTCTTGCCGACGAGGATCGGTTCGGGCGCCGCGTCATGAGTGTGGCCCGACAGGATCACATCAACGCCGCGCACGCGATGCGCCATTTTGCGATCGACGTCGAAGCCATTGTGCGACAGCAGGACGACGAGCGCGGCGCCGGCCGCGCGCGCCCCGTCGACCTCGGCCTGAACCTCCTCCTCCCGAATGCCGAAGGACCAGTCCGGAATCATCCAGCGGGGATTGGCGATCGGCGTGTAGGGGAAGGCCTGGCCCAGCACCGCGATCTTGACGCCGCCGCGTTCGATCATGACGATAGGATCGAACACACGCTCATTCCATTCGGAGTCGCGCAGGTTGAGCGCCAGAAATGGAAAGCCGAGCGCGGCGACCGCCTCCTTCACGCGATCGGTGCCATAAGTGAACTCCCAATGCCCGGTCATCGCGTCCGGCTTCAATAGCGCCATGCAGTCGATGACATCGCGTCCTTTGGTCGCGAGCGCGGTCCATGAGCCCTGCCACGTATCGCCGCCATCCAGCAGCGCGACCTTGTCTCCGCGTTCGGCGCGGATCGCGGCGACGATGGTGGCGATGCGATCGAGTCCCCCGACGCGCCCATAGGTTTTCGCCAGCGCCTCGAAATTCTCGTCGCTCATCGCATAAGCGGCCGCCGAACCTCGGGCGATGCCGAAACGTCTGAGGTAATTCGCGCCGGTGAGATGCGGAACATGGCCACGCGCCTCGCCGACGCCGATATTGATGGAAGGCTCGCGAAAATAGAGCGGCCTCAATTGCGCGTGAAGGTCCGTCAGATGCACGAGCGTGACATTGCCGAGCGGCTCGAAAGCGAGCAGATCGGCCTGCGTCAGCTTTTGCTGCGCGATCGCGCGCCCGGACGTCGCGCCCGGTCCTATGGCCGCCGTGGCGGCGGCGACCTGAAAGAACTCTCGCCTGGATATCATTCCGCTTCCTTCGAATCTCAATGGGCGGCGTGCGCGCAGCGTCATGAGTCGGAACCGCGCCTGCGTCAGCCTGCGAGCGCGATGTGTTGCGTCACGGTGGCGATGACGCCGTCGTCATCCACCCAGGTGAAGACGAAGTCGCCGTCTTCCGTCACCTTCGCCGGGAACTCGAGATACGGATTGGCGGAAATCGCAGTTTCGAGCTTGGCCTCGAACAAAAGCCTGCCATTGAACTCACAGGTGAAGCGGTTGATGATCCTGCGCGGAATCGGATTGCCGGCGGCGTCCTTGCGCTGCCCCGACTCCATCGGGTGCTTGATCAGCGTCTTGATCTCGATGATCTCGCCCTTGGCGGCTGTCTTCGGCAGTTTGACGCGGGGTTGCTCGGTCGCCATCGTCGCTTCCTCATGATGTTCGATTGCGGGGCTCGATCTTCTTCGTCGGTCAGCCGCCGCAGCCGCCAGCGGTCACCTTGACCGTTTTCTTGTCCATCTCGATTGAACCGTCGCTCATCTCGGCGATTGCGGAGACGGTTTGTGTCTGCGCGAGGCGGATGCGGGTCGACACTTCGGCCCTGCCGGAGAGAGGCGTGAGTGAGAAGGTGGCGGCTGTCGGCGTGGGATTGGCTTCCGCGATGATGACGATCCGCGCGACATAGAGCTGCTCTGTCATCGGGCTCGTCACCTTGACGGTGATGGGCACGGAATTCCCGTTTTCGGCGATCTCGGGAAGGTCGAGCGTCACCGCGCTCCGACCCGGCCGGGTTCTGTCGCGAATTTTTGTCGCAGGTCGGTTTGGGGCTATAATTGCCGGTAGTGGAGCTGGCGGACGAGTGCGATGATTGATTTCAAGGGCAGCCATTTTGAACGCGACGTGATTCTGTGGGGCGTCCGCTGGTATGTGGCGTATCCGATGAGCTATCGTCAACTCGAGGAAATGATGGAAGAGCGAGGTGTCGAAGTCGACCATTCGACGCTCAACCGCTGGGTCGTCAAGTATGCTCCTTTGCTGGAGAAACAGTTCCACACTCGCAAGCGCTCGATCGGATCCAGCTGGCGTCTCGATGAGACCTACGTGAAAGTCAAAGGCTGCTGGAAATATCTGTATCGGGCGGTCGACAAGGCAGGCGGGACGGTGGATTTCCTGCTGACGGCCAAGAGGGACTGCAAAGCCGCGTTGCGCTTCTTGCGCAAGGCGATCGGCCAGCATGGCGAGCCGGAGAAGATCACGATCGACAAGAGCGGCGCCAACACGGCCGCGATCGAACGCTACAATGCGGAGCATGAAGCGGACATCGAAATCCGCCGCATCAAATATCTCAACAATATTGTCGAACAGGACCATCGAGCGGTGAAGCGAGTGACGCGGCCGATGTTGGGTTTCAAATCATTTCGATCGGCTGCCGCGACACTTTCCGGGATCGAGCTCATGCATATGATCCGCAAGGGGCAGCTGCGAACGACAGGCGAATTGCGTCCAGCGCAGCAGTTCTATGCCCTCGTGGCGTGAGCCGCGTCACTCTCAGACGCCGGTGTCGCGTCCGTAGACAAAATTTGCGACACAACCATCCGATGAGCTATCGCCAACTCGAAGAAATGATGGAAGAACGCGGCGTCGATGTCGACCATTCGACGCTCAACCGTTGGGTCGTCAAATATGCCCCTTTGCTGGAGAAGCGGTTTCGTGCTGGCAAGCGCACGGTCGGTTCGAGCTGGCGGCTCGATGAGACCTACGTGAAAGTCAAAGGTTGCTGGAAATAGCTGTATCGGGCGGTCGACAAGGCAGGCGCGACGGTGGATTTCCTGCTGACGGCCAAGAGGGACTGCAAAGCTGCGTTGCGCTTTTTGCGCAAGGCGATCGGCCAGCATGGCGAGCCGGAGAAGATCACGATCGACAAGAGCGGCGCCAACACGGCAGCGATCGAACGCTACAATGCGGAGCATGAAGCGGATATCGAAATCCGCCGCATCAAATATCTCAATAATATCGTTGAGCAGGACCATCGAGCGGTGAAGCGAGTGACGCGGCCGATGTTGGGTTTCAAATCATTTCGATCCGCTGCTGCGACGCTTTCCGGCATCGAGCTCATGCATATGATCCGAAAGGACCAGTTGCGGACCAGGGGCGAATTGCGTCCAGCACAGCAGTTCTATGCCCTCGCGGCGTGAGCTGAAACACTCTCATACGCTCGTCGCGTCCATAGTCAAAATTTGCGACGGAACCGCGCGTCGACTCCGCAGCAATGGATCTTCACCGACGAATATGCGGGCGGCAAGACGATCACACCCGTGACGCCGAGCGACCGCTTCAACGCCGCGGCGGCGACCGGCAATAATGTCGTCGATTTGCGCGCGGGCACGACTGATTCGTCGATCAATGGCAAGACCGTGACGGTTAGCGGCGACCTCGCCAAAGGTTTCGGCGGCGACGGCAATGACACGCTGATCGGAAATGGCGCCGGAAATCTTCTGAAGGGCGGGCGGGGCAACGACCTTCTGATCGGAGGCGCCGGCGCCGACACGCTCGACGGCGGCGCCGGGGTCGACACGGCCGACTATGGCGACAAGACCAGCGCCGTGGCGGTGACATTGAACGGCGCGATCAATGCGACAGTGACGGTCGGCGGCGTCGCCGAGGATACGATCCGCAATATCGAAAATGTCACTGGTGGGGCCGCTTCAGATACTCTGACCGGCGACGACGCAGCCAATCTGCTGTCCGGGGGCAATGGAAACGACCTTTTGAAAGGCGCCGGCGGGGCGGATATTCTCGACGGCGGCGCCGGTTCCGACACGGTCGACTATCGGGACAAGACAGCCGCCGTGGCGGTGACATTGAACGGCGCGACCAATGCGAGCGTGAAAGTCGGCGGCGTCGCCGAGGACACGATCCGCAACATCGAGAACATCTACGGCGGCTCTGGAGCCGACACATTGATCGGCGACGGATCGTCGAATCTTCTTCGAGGCGGCGCCGGCGCCGATGTTTTGGACGGGGGCGCCGGCGTCGACACGGCCGACTATCGGGACAAGACGGCCTCCGTGGCGGTGACGCTGAACGGCGCGACCAATGCGAGCGTGAAAGTCGGCGGCGTCGCCGAGGACACGATCCGCAACATCGAGAACATCTACGGCGGCTCTGGAGCCGACACGCTGATCGGCGACGGATCGTCGAATCTTCTTCGAGGCGGCGCCGGCGCCGATGTTTTGGATGGCGGCGCCGGCGTCGACACGGCCGACTACAGCGACAAGACGTCGTCGGTGGCGGTGACGCTGAATGGGGCGACGAACGCGACGGTGATGGTCGGCGGCGTCGTGGAAGATACGGTCCGAAACATTGAAAATGTCACTGGCGGCGCCGGAGCAGACACGCTTGTCGGCGACAGCTCGGCCAATCTGCTCTCCGGTGGCGGTGGAGACGATGTATTGACCGGCGCCGGCGGCGCGGATCGCCTCACCGGCGGCTCCGGCTCGGACACCTTCGTGTTTGCGCCCGCGTTCGGGCAGGACATCATTACCGACTTCTCGTCGACTGACCGCTTACGTATCGATGACACCATATTCGCAAATTGGTCGGCGCTATCGAGCCATGCGCAGCAGGTGGGGACGGACACGGTCATCACGGCGAGCGTGGGCAATACGATCACTCTCCAGAATGTCACGATCTCGAGCTTGACTGCGAGCCAGATGGAATTCGTTTGATGTAGCCGACGCGACTTGGCTCCCGCCTCATAGCACGATGCGGTTGGCATCGTGCACGGGGCGGGGTCGAGGATCGCCTCAGACTACGATGGCCGGGTTAGCCCGCTCGCGCCGGGGATTGAAGCCGGAGGGGCTCGGTTTTCAGTTAACTGTCTTCACCCCAACAATCCACTCTATCTGTTGCAGCCGGGGCGATGACGACGCCGAGCGATCTCGCCAATCGCAAAGCCTCAAAAGTGATAACAATCGATAAGTACCCCTTATCGATGGTCAGTGAACCAATTCTTGACCAAATGAAGGGAATAGCCGAAACTGCCTGAAACCAGCGACGGCGCGTCGCCGCGCCGCAAGCAGCGCCGGCCTTCCCTTTCAAGAGGTCCTCATGTCACCCGCGTCCGATGACGAGAACTCCGCCTCGAGGAAAATCCCCTCGGCCGACCGAACGCCCGCCTGCTCCTCGGCGCGAGACATCTCCGCCGAGGAGCAGGCGCGTCGTCGCGCGGCCATCGATGCGATATTGGCGCTGCGCGACAGCGGCGAGATCAAACCCGTCACCCGCGAGGAAATCCTCGCTTGGCGCCACGAAGGTCATCGCTGCTGACCATGGGAAATCGGTAAGGGGTCGAACATGTCGCTCACCGTCAAAGTCGGCGAAGCCAAAACTCGGCTCTCCGAACTGCTCGCGAAGGTCGAAGCCGGCGAAGAGGTGGTCATCGCCCGCGGGCACGAGCCGATCGCGCGCCTCACGCGCGTTCATAAGGCCGGGGATTTTGCCGCGCTCGTCGCCGAGGTGAAAGCCGCCCGCGCCACACGCGCCAAAACAACGGCAGAGGAATTGCTCGCCTGGCGTGATGAGGGGCGCCGGTTCTGATGGCGCTCGTCGTCGACGCTTCGCTCGCAGCGGCGTGGTTCCTGCCGGACGAGCAGAATGACGCAGCCGACCGCGTCATGGCGGAACTCGACAAGAACCCAGGCCGGGCGCCGTCGCTGTTCTGGTTCGAAACGCGCAATCTGTTCGTCATGGCCGAACGGCGTGGTCGTCTCGCGCCCGGCGAAGCGACGGCGACGATGGCGCAGCTGCGCGGCTTTCCGATCATCGACGAGGGGACGTGCAATGATCGGCTCGTCATCACGCTCGCCGGGCGGCATGGGCTGTCCGGTTACGACGCGAGCTATCTCGCGCTCGCCGTCGTCGAGAAGCTGCCGCTGGCGACTCTCGACAAAAAACTCGCGGCCGCCGCGCGCGCCGAGAGTGTCATCATCCTCGGGCCGCTGGGGGCGTCATGACGATCGGCGACGATTTCGCGATCGACGCGCTCGCCGGCTTTCTGCCGCTCTCGGCGCGGGATCGTCTGGCCGAGACGCTGACCGCGGCAGAGATCGACACGCTGACGCATCTGGCCAAAGCCGGGACGGGGCCGCATTCGCTGCGCGCGCTCGCCTCCGATCTCGGCTACCTCGAGGCCTGGGCGCGCGCTTCGACCGGCGCGCCGCTCGCCTGGCCGATGTCGGAGGCGACAGTGCTGCGCTTCATCGCCCATCATCTCTTTGACGCGGCGGAGCGCGAGAGAAACCCCGAGCACGGGATGCCGGCGGCGGTCGCCGCGATGCTGCGCGCCGACGGGCGCCTGAGAACCGAGGGGCCGCACGCGCCGGCGACGGTGCGGCGGCGCCTCGCGCTGTGGTCGAGCCTGCATCGCTGGCGCGGCCTCGAAGGGCCGTTCGCGAGCCCGTCGGTTCGCAACGCGCTGCGTCTCGCCGTCCGCGCCGCCGATCGGCCGCGGGCGCGCAAGAGCCGTTCGGCGATCACGCGCGATGTTCTCGACCGGCTGCTCGCGACCTGCGGACGCGGCACGGCGCTCGACGTCCGCGACCGCGCGCTGCTGCTGCTCGCCTTCGGGTCGGGCGGGCGCCGCCGCTCGGAAATAGCAACGCTCGAGGTCGACGATCTCGAGAACCTCGAGCCGGTTCCCGCCGATCCAAATGCGCCGAGCGGCGACAAGCTCCCGGTCATGGCGATCCGACTGCGTCGCACGAAAACCGCCTCGGCCGACGCTGGCGAGAGCGCGCTGGTCGTCGGCCGGCCGGTCGAAGCGCTCCGCGCCTGGCTCGCCTTCGCGAAGATCGCTGCGGGCCCGGTGTTTCGCCCGATCGACAAATGGGGAAACATCGGCGCCGCCGCGCTCGATCCGCAGAGCGTCAACGCGATGATCAAGAGCCGCTGCGCTGCGGCCGGCCTCGATCCGAGGGAATTCTCGGCGCACGGGCTGAGGTCGGGATATCTCACCGAGGCGGCGCGCGCCGGCGTGCCGCTGCAGGAGGCCATGCAGCAGTCGCGGCATCGTTCCGTGCAGCAGGCCGCGCGCTACTACAAAGAGGGCGACATCGCGCGAGGCAGAGCGGCGCGACTCGGGTGATATCGGATCGAGCGTAGAAAGTCGGGAGGAAGGCGTCTAGGGGTCATCGTGGAATCTTCCATAAAACGCACTCTAAGCCGCATCGAGAAAGTCTGTGCGGGGGCTTCGTAGGGGTCGGAAGGTGTTTTGAAGGGGCTCGGCCGGCCAGACGTAATCGCCGTTGAAGGCAATGTGCTCCCATCCGAGCGGAGCGATACGGGCGACGAGCTCATCGGGAATGGTTTCGCCGCGGGAACGCAGCTCGTCGACGGCGCGTCCCAGGTACACGGTGTTCCAAAGAATGATGGCGGCGACCGCGAGATTGAGGCCGGAGGCGCGGTAGCTTTGATTCTCGAAAGTCCGATCGCGGATTTCGCCGAGGCGATGAAAGAACACTGCCCGCTTGAGAGCGTGGTGCGCCTCCCCCTTGTTGAGGCCGGCGTTGGCGCGGCGGCGCAAGGCGGGGTCGCTGATCCAGTCGAGCGTGAACAGCGTGCGCTCCAGGCGTCCAATTTCCCGCAGCGCCTTTGCGATGGCGTTCTGCCGCGGATAGGCGGCGAGACGGCGCATAAGCGCCGAAGGCGCGACGGTTCCGGCTCTGATCGACGCGCCCGAGCGCAGGATTTCATCCCAGTTGTCGCCGACGACACGCATGTCGATGGCGCCGCCGATGATCGGCGTGAGCGCCTTGTATTCCGCGCGGGCGTCCAGGACATAGATCCTTCGATCGGCGAGATCGCGAATGCGTGGCGCGAAGCGGAAGCCCAAAAGGCTGCACAGGCCGAACACGTGGTCGATGGCGCCGGCGGTGTCGGTGTAGTGCTCGCGAATGTCGAGCGCGCTCTCATGATGCAGCAGACCGTCGAGAACATGCGCCGCCTCGCTGGCGTTGGCGGCGATCACCTTGGTGTTGTAAGGCGCGTAGCGATCGGAGACGTGGGTGTAGAACTTCACGCCCGGCTCCGAGCCGTATTTGGCGTTGTGGTCGGCGCGCGCTTCGCCGTGGCCTCCGGCCCTGAAAAACTGGCCGTCCGATGAGGAGGTGTCGCCGTCGCCCCAGAGCTTTGTGAAGGGATGCGCGTGAATCGCATCGACAAGACAGGCGAGCGCCGCCTGATAGGTTTCGTCCCGCACATGCCATTCGGCGGTCCAGAGCAGCTTGGAATGCGTGGACACGGTGGAGCTGCGCGCCATCCGTGCGAGGCCGAGATTGGTCGCGTCGGCGAGCAAGGCGGTCATCAGCGCGAGAATGTCCTGCGGCGGCGCGCCGCTGCGCAGATGGAGAAAACGTTCCGAGAAGCCCGTCCAGCCGTGCACTTCCGCGAGGACCTCGGTGATGCGCAGATGCGGCAGCATGCCGTAGAGCCGGCGTGTCATGGCGTCCGCTTCTGCGTTCTCGTTCTTGCGGATGGGGCTGATCGACAATCCTTCTGTGGTGAGCGTCGCTTCGGGCAGCTCGCCAGCCGCTGCGAGCGCGTCGATCTCACGAATGCGGGCTTTCAAAAACTTGGTCTTCTCGTCACGCCAATCCTCGAAACGATCGGCGACGGCAAGGCCCAGCTCGCCGTCGCGACGCCACGTCGCGAACACGTCGGGCGGCAAGAGAAAGTCGTCGAAAGCACGAAACGCCCGGCTGCCTTCGACCCATACGTCGCCTGCTTGCAGGCGGTCGCGCAACGTCATCATGACCGCGACCTCGTAGGCCTTGCGATCGACGCCGGAGTCGCCTCTCACGAGCTTGCGCCATGTCGGTGACAAGAACGCCATCGGCGGATGCGCCGGAAATTTCCTCGGGCCCTTCGCATGAATCTCGCGTAGCACGTCCAACGCGTCGAGCAGAGCGTCGCCGGATTTCCAGGAGCGGAACGTGAACGCGCCGAGCAGAACAGAGGAAACGTGCCGCACCGTGGCATGGCGCTCCACGACCTCCTGCAGATTGTCCGTGCGCGCATTCGCGACCGTCTTGTCGGCTTCCTCGACGATGGCTTCCAGGCGCTTCCAGCCGAGCGCACGCTCCACTGCCGCAACCTGGTCCTCTCCCTTCTCCTTGGCCGCCAGCATGGCTTTCGCCATGCCGAGCAACGCCCGTGTCGGAGCATCGAGCGCCTTCGCGCGCGCGACGAGATTTTCCTTGTGCTTGTTTTCGGCGCGGCGGAACACGGAGCCGAGCATCTTGGCAAACATGGCGAGAGCGGCGTCGGTGAGGATCGCTTCCATCTCGCGCGCGAACACGACGAGCGTCGCCAAGCGGCGATGCGTGTCGAATCGCGAGACGTCGCGCGGAACGAGGATAGCGATTTCTCGGGCGATCGCCGCGTAACGTGCACGGTGAATGCGCTTCTCGCGATCTGTGCCGACGCCGAGCCGACGCACGGCTTGCAGCCGTTCGATGATCCAGGAGAGGTTTTTCTGCATCGGCTTCTCCGGCCATTCGCGCAGCCAGACGAGCAGTGTGCGTCCCTGTTCGTCGTCCACGGCGAGCATGGCCTCGAGCTTCGCGATCGTCTCCGGCGAGAGACCATCGGCAAGACTCTTGTACGCGCGCTTGCGAGCGAGAGCACGCGCCGCCAAGGCGATCTTTTCCAAGGTGACGGCCGCGGGGAGCAGAATGCGCCCTCGCCGCAGATGTTCGATCATCGCGGAAACGATCACGTCGCCACGATCGGCTCCCGTAGCCTGCTCGATCGCGACATGCGCAACGGCACGGTAATCCTCGCGCCGGAACGCTCGAACGTCGAGGTAGGCTTGCAGTTCGCCAAGGTGCGCTCTGCGGGTTTGCTGCCGGTGCGCATATTCCTCGAACGCCTTGGGTTGTCTCCAATCTGCGCCGAGACGAAAGCGAGCATGTCGGCGGGCGGCGTCTCATCGACGCCGATGACTCGACCAGGGAAACGCAGGTAGGCGAGATGCAAGGCAAAGCCGAGCCGATTGGCGGGGCGGCGCCGCTCGCGGATCAGCGCCAGGTCTTCCGGAGAGAAGGTGTAGTGGCGGACGATCGCCGCCGGCTCGGTCGGCGGATCGAACAGCGCCGCGCGTGATTGCGGTGAGAGGATTTCGTGCTTCTTCATGGCCGGCCCTTTCGGTTGCGCAAACAGTCGTTTGCGCAACGACGCGGCGCTCGGCCACGGCACACCTATAAATCAACGGCTTGCGCTTTACTCAATTCTGTTGCCAAATAGACGGCGTTTGGCAACAGAAAAAGCGACGATCATGCTGCTCGGCTACGCCCGTGTCTCCAAGTCCGAAGACCAGGAAGCCGCGCCGCAAATCCGCGAGCTGAAAAAGGCCGGCTGCAAAAAGGTCTTCGAGGAAACGGCGTCCGGCGGAAGATGGGATCGGCCGGAGCTGCATCAGCTGCTCGATCAGATGCGCGCCGGCGACACTCTCGTCGTTTGGAAGCTCGATCGGCTGTCGCGCTCGCTCAAGGACCTGCTGGTCATTCTCGAACGCATCGACGCCATGGGAGCAAGGTTCCGCTCTCTTACCGAGTCGATCGACACGTCAGGCCCCGCCGGCCGCATGATGATGCAGATGCTCGGCTCCTTCGCCGAGTTCGAGCGTGAGATGATCCGCGAGCGCACCCGTGCCGGCCTGCGCGAAGCCCGCGAGAAAGGCCGCGTTCCCGGCCGAAAGCCTCGGATAACTGCGGAGCAGAAGAAAGAAATCGTCGAAGCCGTCGCCTCCGGGCGCAAATCCGGCGCCGAAATGGCCTGGCTGTTCAATGTCCACAGAGGGACGATCTCACGCTTCGTCTCCCAGGCCCGCGCCACACCAACGGTTGTGTCGCAAATTTTGTCTACGGACGCGACACCGGCGTCTGAGAGTGACGCGGCTCACGCCACGAGGGCATAGAACTGCTGCGCTGGACGCAATTCGCCTGTCGTTCGCAGCTGCCCCTTGCGGATCATATGCATGAGCTCGATCCCGGAAAGTGTCGCGGCAGCCGATCGAAATGATTTGAAACCCAACATCGGCCGCGTCACTCGCTTCACCGCTCGATGGTCCTGTTCGACAATATTGTTGAGATATTTGATGCGGCGGATTTCGATGTCCGCTTCATGCTCCGCATTGTAGCGTTCGATCGCGGCCGTGTTGGCGCCGCTCTTGTCGATCGTGATCTTCTCCGGCTCGCCATGCTGGCCGATCGCCTTGCGCAAGAAGCGCAACGCGGCTTTGCAGTCCCTCTTGGCCGTCAGCAGGAAATCCACCGTCCCGCCTGCCTTGTCGACCGCCCGATACAGATATTTCCAGCAGCCTTTGACTTTCACGTAGGTCTCATCGAGACGCCAGCTGGATCCGATCGAGCGCTTGCGAGTGTGGAACTGTTTCTCCAGCAAAGGAGCATACTTGACGACCCAGCGGTTGAGCGTCGAATGGTCGACTTCGACACCTCGCTCTTCCATCATTTCCTCGAGTTGACGATAGCTCATCGGATACGCCACATACCAGCGGACGCCCCACAGAATCACGTCGCGTTCAAAATGGCTGCCCTTGAAATCAATCATCGCACTCGTCCGCCAGCTCCACTACCGGCAATTATAGCCCCAAACCGACCTGCGACAAAAATTCGCGACAGAACCATCTTCTATCTCCCTATCGTCGGGCCGCGGCGCGAATTGATCGACGAATTGGATGGGATTCCGGTGGCGGCGAGCAAGCGCGGATAGACATCGCGGCCGTCGACAAAAAATCGTCCGAGCGGCAGCAAGCGAACGCCGCTGAGCAGCTCGTGACGACGGGCGTAGGTGCTCGGCGAGACGAACGACAGAGCTTCGGCGAGATCGCGTGGCGACGACGCGCCGAGGCGCTGCTTTGCGGTCACACTGCGCTCGGCGAGAGCGGCATAGGCCGAGCTCGCGGCGAACAGATCTTCGGGACTGTTCGCGGGAGGCGGGTCGGGCGACCAGAATGCGGGCTTCCCATGGGCCGCGGCGATCCGATGGATGCGATGCACGAGCGCGTTGAGCGCGCCTTGCGTGAATTCCGGCGCCCAAATCAGAATCGCCTCGCGATCGATCTCGCAGCGTTCGAGGTTTTGCGCGAGGTGACAAAGAGCGCAACACGGTCGCTGGTCAGACAGCGGGTCCATCGGCGAGGCAGCCGGCCCTTCTTCCGACCAGCTCACGATTACGCATCCACAATGCGGGCAGCGATCGACGAATTTTCTTGCGCGCGGCCCCATCGCTGCGAACGCGGGCAACGTCCTATGGCGCATAGCCGATAGCGACAGGATGAGCATTGCGGCGTGCCGATCTTAGAGGCTGATGCGCCCTCGCCGGCCTTCGGTTCTGCGACCGAACAACCGGCGAGGGCCATCTTTCTCCTGCGCCTCCGTTGCGTTACG
Organism: Methylosinus trichosporium OB3b; assembly: GCF_002752655.1. Lineage (NCBI taxonomy): Bacteria > Pseudomonadati > Pseudomonadota > Alphaproteobacteria > Hyphomicrobiales > Methylocystaceae > Methylosinus > Methylosinus trichosporium. The sequence goes on from NZ_CP023738.1 coordinate 124,741, forward strand.
CCAACGAAGGACAGGAGAGCGCTGGGCGTCACTGGAAGGTGATGACGCCCGCCTGGTCGGTCACTTTCGCGCCCGCGCCAGTGGTCGTGTAGGAGGCCTTCTGGATCCACGAGCCGCCCGCGACGAACAGGCCGGTCAGCACGAGACCCGTGAGCCCGGCGGCCACCTTTCCGCTCTCGCGGTTTTCCGGCTGACGCGACTGCCACAGGAACCAGACGCCGGCGACGAACGTCACCAGAGCGGCGACATACATGGCGGTCGAGCCCGCGAAGCCGCCCGCGGTCGAAAACTCCTTCGCGATGCTCTGCACCTGCGAGCCGAGGGTCTGGCCGGCGGCCTGCGCGTGAGCTTCCGACATTCCGAGCGCGACCATCGCCGCGATCGTGCAACATGGGAGAGTTATGGATTTGAGTTTGGAAGACGTGAAATGCAACGTTCATCTCCTCTGATTGCGAGAGCCGTGACGCCCTCGACCAGAGGTTCGGATAAGCGCGCGCGAATGTTGACGGCGCTTTTTTTCGGTGCGCGCTATTTGTTCGCAGCGGATTTGCTTTCTCGCCCAGCGATATTCGTCGGCGGCGTTTTGCCCGCCTCGGTGTGGCGTTTCGGGTGAATGCTGCGCCGAAGCTTGGAGCGCGCAAAGGTGACAGCACAGATCACGATGGCGTTTCCCCCATAGGGGTGTGCGTTCCGATCTCCACTTGATAGTAATAGCACCCAGTGCTACACATTGGCCATGGTCGACGATGAGGAAACTGCGCGGGCCTTCAAAACCGCCTGGTTCTCCAAGGCGGCACGCAAGGCTCGTATCGAGGATGATGAACTTTGTGAGGCGCTTCGAGAGGTGATGAAGGGCCAGGCCGATGATTTGGGCGGAGGGGTCTTCAAGAAGCGCCTGAACAAAAACAGGCATAGGAGCATCATTCTTGCGAAGGGCGGTCGATACTGGATTTACGAATATCTGTTCGCAAAGAAGGATCGGGCAAACGTCGAGGATGATGAGCTAGAGGATTTCCGCATCCTTGCAAAGAGCTACGCCACGCTGACGGAGAAGCAGGTCTCGCAGCTCCTGGAAGACAAAGACCTGACGGAGATTTGCCATGGCAAGGAAAAGTAGATTTAAGAGCGATGCTTCGGAAGCGCTCCACACGTCTGCAGCCATGCTCCATAAGGTCGGTGCGCTCGATAAGGCGACGATGCGCGATTTCGACGCGCGTCACTTGATTGTTCCGACCCAGATCGAGCCTGCGCAGATCAAGCAGCTCCGCGAGGCCAATAATGTCAGTCAGCCGGTGTTCGCCCGGTATCTCAACACGAGCGAAAGCACGGTCGAGAAATGGGAAACGGGCGCCAAGCGGCCGAGCGGTATGGCGCTCAAGCTGCTCACCATTGTCCAGAAGCACGGACTACAGATTCTCTCGTAAGCACGCGCGGTCCGCCCGAGTATCGTCCGAGCATGGCTATCACGTCCGAAAGACGGAGACGAGCCATGTGGAAATCGTCACGACGTTGATCAGCATGACCCCGAACACGAACTGCACTCCGCAACCGCCTGCGCTTCGATTGCTCCGGCCGGCGATCACCGCGTTCCAGGTCAGCATGGCGAAAAAGCAGCACATTGCGCCGAAGGCTTGGAAGAACCCTTGGAACAGCTTCACGATGTTGACGACGGCGTCGCCCGGGGTCTGCCCCAACAGGCTCCCGTCGACCGTGGGCGGCGTGTAGCTCGTCAGCGCCGACACCGACACTTGCAGATTGGTTCCCGCCGTGTTGTTCGCCATTGTCAGAATGGACGGGAACGAGGCGAAGGCGCCCGAGAGGACGAGCGCCACGAACGGAACCCAAGGGCGTCCTCGATAGGGATTGTGGCTCTGCGCCTGCGACCAGAATCCCCATCCTGCAGACATGAACAGTCCGAGCGCCGAGAGATAACAAAAGGTCGGCAACAGGATTGCGATCGCGTTGCCGATCGCTCCTGCGAAATTGACCAATCCTTGCACGTTCAGCCCCCCATTCGCCGAATGCCTCGAAGCCGATCCGCTCAGCGGATCGGCCCCTTCTCCGTCTGCACGACCCATTCGGTCCCGCGCTGGCTGATCTTCGTGACCCGTCCGTAGCCCGGCACATGCGCGCCTACGGCGATCTGCAGTGGGGCGACTTCCTCGCCACTCCGGTCGAGCTCGGACAGCATGGCGAGGCCCGGAGAGGCCGCCTGCACGCGATAACGGGCCGGCGGCGCAGCGGCGTCGGCGCCGCTCTGTGTCGACAGGGACGCCGGGACGACGCCTTTCATCCCTGTCGTCGGCCGAGCGGCCGGAGTGGCGGCGGGCGGGCTTGCCGGTTCCGGTGGAGACGTCGGAGTGGCCTTCGCCGCGTCGAGCGAGCGTTGCGCCTCGCCGAGGTTCAAGCGGCGCTCGAAATCGGTCAGCTTCGCTTCGATCGCTCTCGCGGTCCTCTTGTCGCTCTCCTGCAGAGCGGCGATCTCCTCCCTGGTGCGGCGCACCAGCGTGGAGAGCTCGGTGATCATGCCGAAGAGTCTCGTTTCCATCTCGAGCGGCTTCTCGTCTGGCTTCGTGACCGCTTCCGGCGGCAAAGAAGCGACGCGCCTGGTTCCCTCCTCTCTCGCCTTCGCGAGCGGCTCGCTAGCTGTGGCGGGCGCCGCGGCGGGGACCGGCACGGCTGTCGCCTTTATGGCGACGACAGGGGAGACGCTTAAGGCTTCGGGAGCCGCCGTCGGAGGCCTTACGCCGACTTCTCCGACGACAACCGGCGAGGCGGGAATGGACGCGGCGGCAGCGATCGGCCCAGTCGACGCCTTTCGGCTCTCCCCATTGGGACTCCAGAACGCCTGGACCTCCTCTGCGATCTTCTGAGGCGGGGAGGCCGCTGGAATTTCCAAGGTCGGCTCGCCGCGCTCATTAAGTGGCACGGATGCGAGCTTCGACGCCGGAGCCATCAGGCCGGCGTCGACGCCCTTCTCCGTCACCCCGACCTCGACGCCTCCGCCATTCGGCCAAAGAGCGACCGCGGCGATGGTCGCGACCCCGAGAGCCACGAGGGAAGCCGACGTCACGAGCTTGTAGCGTTCGAATGGATCCCAGGCGTTCGACCGCGACTTCCGTTCGTCGGCTCGCGGAGCCGGATCGTTCTCGGCGACGCGGGGAGCATTCGGATCGGCGTCCATATCGGAGAATGGCTCCTTCGCCGCCGTCTCAGCGGGCTGTCCTCGGGGACCGAGGAATTCCGCGCGGATGCGCGCGAAGCTGGTCGCGATCGACGCGGCCAGCGCCTTCTTGCGGGAGCCTTGGTCCTCCTCGGAAGTGGGCTTGCTCGGCGCCGTTTCGGCGTCCGGTTCGGGAAGGTCGAGGGCGATCTCTCGGGTTTCGTCGCTGTCGACGAAATTCAGATTGGCGGCAGCATCGCTCATCGCTGTTCTCCTATTTCGTGTCGAGGCTCGCGGGATCGACGCTCGCCGTCTCCGGAGTCGCGGCAACATTGGATAAAAAGATGACGCCGACGTTCGCATTGGCGGCGAGGAAGACGGTTGCGCCCTTCGGCGTTTGCTGTTGCAGCGTCTGTCCGATCTGCGCGGCCGCCGCGCCGCCGGCAATGCCGGCCTGTTGTCGGAAATCCAGCTTGCCATAGCTCTGGATCATGCCGCCGAAGGGCGTATAGCCGATCGTCGAATTCGACAGCGCGATCGCCTGTCCGAGACCGGCGACGAAAGCGGCCGCGGTCGGAAGAGCGAAGCGTTCGATGTAATGCTGATCGACGCTGGTCGCGACCGCGGTCTCCATGCTGTCCGGCGCGATCACCAGGCCTTGCACGTTTATCGTCTGCCCATGGTGCTCGACCGAATTCACCCGCACCACCAGCCGCTCGGTGTCCCCGAACAGCGCGCCGACGGCTTGGTTCTTGGAGAAAGTTCCGATCATTCGATCGCCCGCCAGCGGTCCCGTGTCCGCCTGCAGGACGATCGGGCCTCCGGTGTTGGAATTGACCGAGAGCACGGTATGGGCGTAGACGCCGCGTCCCGCCGGGACCAGCACCGTCTCGGCCGTAGGACGCTGCTGTCGTTGTGTCGGCGGCGCCGGGCTCGTGGCGCGCTGCTCGACGCGAGCGCCCTGCCCCGGCGCGAGATCGTCTCGAACATCCGTCGCAGGCGTCAGCACCAGATCCGTGCGCGGCGGCCGTCCTTCCCACTGCTTGAACAGATCGGCGACCGCCTGCTTGAATTGCTCGTCGCTAGCTCCCGCGCTCGCGGGCTCGCTGGCGGCCACCTGTTCGACGCGTGCTTCCTCTTGCGGTCTTTCGGGAGGGACGTAGAGCGGCGCAGGCTCGGGGATCGGAACCACCGTGGGCGCCGGCGGCGGCTCCGCCGCTGCGACCTCCTCGGGATCGCGCCGATCGACGAGCCGCAGCGGCGCGGCCGCAGGCAAGGGCGGCGTATAGGACGCCCCCGATGCGAGCGCTTTGTCCGCCTGCGTCTGCGCATGACGCTTCAGCAGCGCGTCCTGCGCCGGATTGCTGTGTATGCCGCCCGGCAGCGGATCGACCTCCGGCATTTTGGCGACCGACGACTCGGGGAGAGTTGGATGCGAGATCGACGAGACGGCGACGAGAAGCGCGGCCATCGACACGCCGACGGCGGCGATCGTGACGATCCGAGCCGGGCCGCCGCGCCCGCCTTGATTGAATTCACGAAGCTGCGACAGCAGCGGGATTTTGGAATAAAGGTCGGACATTCAATCCTCCGTCAAAGAGGCCGAAACCGTGCGTCCCTGATGGGAAAGCAGCACGACCGGCGTCGAGGGAAGCTGGTAGACGGTGAGGCCCCCTTCGGCGGCCTCGGACGCCGTCCATTCCGGGGAGATCAATGTGAGGCGCGTGCGCAGATAGACGCGATCGCCGAGCCGCCAGGCGCGCAGCTCGTCCGGGGAGACTCCTCGGACCGACAGAGGCGTCGCCTCGGCGGGTGGAACGCCGTCGAGCATGGCGGTGAGGAAAGGGGCGGCCGTGTCCGGCGCGCTCGCGCGCACGGTCCCCGCCTTCGCATTCGGGCCGCGCTCCGCCACCTGGATCGAAATATCGGCGTCATAGCGGCCGCCGCCGCCGATCAACAGGAAGCTGATCGGCTTCGGAGCGCCTTGGAGCGTCACCACGAGACCGCCGCGCGGCTGCAGCGACATCGGCGTGATCTCCAGGACATTCGATCCCTTGGCCGGCGTGCAGACGTAAAAGCCCGTAGCGGCGACCGCCGGGCCGCTGGCATTCTGTCCCGTGTTGCAATTGCCTCCATCCGTCACGGCCGCGGGATTTGAGTTCGTGTCCCATTGGATGGGCCATGGCTCGCCGGTCCGGTCGAAGAAGGAGATCGCCGTCGGATAGCCTTTGACGGTCTGGATGATGTTGACCGCCTGTCCCGGCGCGAAGGAGACGTTGACGCGCCGGCTCGCGGGCGCCGCGAACTCCGTCGTCGCCTGCTCCTGCGCGCGCTTGTTGTCGCCGAAGCGCTTGCCGAGATCCCGGATCATTCCCGGTGTCAGGGGAATGATGCTCGCGGCTCGGTCGGCCGATCCCGCTCCCTGAACGCCGCCGCCGTCCGCAGATCCAGGAAGGCTCGCCGATTGTTGCGCCGGACAGAGCGAAGCCGTCGCCAGCAGGACGACCGCCGCGCCGAATAATGTTTTTCTGTGCTGCATCTTTTTGTCCTCATCGCTATTGGCGAACCGCCACGAGTTCGTCGATCTCCAATCCGTCCGGGCGATCCTCGGCGTTCGTTCTTGTTATTCGGCGTGCAAAATTGACCCCCATACGAGGGGAATCGGCGTCGAAAATTGACCCCCTCTGGTGAAGGCCGGACAGTCCTCCCGCTTTGGTTGCAAGGGCGGGTGGAGGGGGATGTTGATTGTGGAGACGATCGGGCGAATCCGTCGCGAGCATTTCATCAAGGGCAAGACGATCAAGGAGATCGTCCGCGATCTGGGCATTTCACGGAACACGGTCCGCAAGGCGTTGCGCTCGGAGGCGACCTCCTTCGCCTATGAGCGCGACAATCAGCCTTTGCCCAAGCTCGGACCTTGGTCGGAGAAGCTCGACGGGCTGCTGGCGGAGAATGAGAAGAAGGCGGCGCGCGAGCGGCTGACCCTGATCCGCGTTTTCGAGGACTTACGCGGGCTGGGCTATTCGGGCGGCTATGACGCCGTGCGTCGCTACGCGCGCAAATGGCGCAGCGAGCAAGGCGCGGCGACGGCCGCCGCCTATGTGCCGCTGAGCTTTGCGCCGGGCGAAGCCTATCAGTTCGACTGGAGCCACGAGATCGTTGTGCTCGACGGCGTGACGACGACCGTGAAGGTCGCGCACATGCGTCTGTGCCACAGCCGCATGCTGTTCGTTCGCGTCTATCCGCGCGAGACGCAGGAGATGGTTTTCGACGCGCATGATCGCGCCTTTACCTTCTTCAGGGGCGCCTGCACGCGCGGCATCTACGACAATATGAAGACGGCGGTGGCGGCGATCTTCGTCGGCAAGGAGCGCAAGTTCAATCGACGCTTCGCACAAATGTGCAGCCATCATCTCGTCGAGCCGGTCGCCTGCACGCCGGCCTCCGGCTGGGAGAAAGGCCAGGTCGAAAATCAGGTCGGCCTGGCGCGGGAACGGTTCTTCACGCCGCGCCTGCGGTTCAAGACCTATGAGGATATGAACGCGTGGCTTCTCGATAAATGCGTCGGCTACGCCAAGGCGCATCCGCATCCCGAGATGCCGGACAAGACGATTTGGCAGGTTTTCGAGGAAGAGCGGCCGAAGCTCGTCCCGCTGCGCGGACGGTTCGACGGGTTCCACGAGCTGACCGCGTCGGTGTCGAAGACCTGCCTCGTGCGCTTCGACAACAATAAATATTCGGTCAATGCGAGCGCCGTCGGCGCCCCGGTCGAGATCCACGCCTACGCCGACCGCATCGTCTTCCGTCAAAAAGGGCGCGTCGTCGCCGAACATGCGCGCGCTTTCGGGCGCGGCGCGACGATCTTCGATCCCTGGCATTACGTGCCGGTTCTCGCGCGCAAGCCCGGCGCGCTGCGGAACGGCGCGCCATTCAAGGATTGGGTGCTGCCGGGCGCGATCGAACGCGTGCGACGCAAGCTCACCGGCGACGACGGCGATCGACAAATGGTCAAGATTCTGGCCGCCGTCGTCGACGATGGATTGACCGCGGTTGTGTCGCAAATTTTGTCTACGGACGCGACACCGGCGTCTGAGAGTGACGCGGCTCACGCCACGAGGGCATAGAACTGCTGCGCTGGACGCAATTCGCCTGTCGTTCGCAGCTGCCCCTTGCGGATCATATGCATGAGCTCGATCCCGGAAAGTGTCGCGGCAGCCGATCGAAATGATTTGAAACCCAACATCGGCCGCGTCACTCGCTTCACCGCTCGATGGTCCTGTTCGACAATATTGTTGAGATATTTGATGCGGCGGATTTCGATGTCCGCTTCATGCTCCGCATTGTAGCGTTCGATCGCGGCCGTGTTGGCGCCGCTCTTGTCGATCGTGATCTTCTCCGGCTCGCCATGCTGGCCGATCGCCTTGCGCAAGAAGCGCAACGCGGCTTTGCAGTCCCTCTTGGCCGTCAGCAGGAAATCCACCGTCCCGCCTGCCTTGTCGACCGCCCGATACAGATATTTCCAGCAGCCTTTGACTTTCACGTAGGTCTCATCGAGACGCCAGCTGGATCCGATCGAGCGCTTGCGAGTGTGGAACTGTTTCTCCAGCAAAGGAGCATACTTGACGACCCAGCGGTTGAGCGTCGAATGGTCGACTTCGACACCTCGCTCTTCCATCATTTCCTCGAGTTGACGATAGCTCATCGGATACGCCACATACCAGCGGACGCCCCACAGAATCACGTCGCGTTCAAAATGGCTGCCCTTGAAATCAATCATCGCACTCGTCCGCCAGCTCCACTACCGGCAATTATAGCCCCAAACCGACCTGCGACAAAAATTCGCGACAGAACCCTTCTTGGAGATCTTGATAGCCATAACTTCCTCCTGAAGACGTTTGTGTTGAATTAATCCAATAGCAGCCGTTTCTATTGGTTAGTCGCATGCAACGTCTATCATTCAACAAGTCAAACATAAAATAAAACTCTAAATGTGTAAATAGATTACGAATAATTTTTTGATGTATACGTATTAATACGATATGTTATATTTGTAGTATGTATAAATTAGATGCGCTATGTTTCTGCATCTGGCGCCGACGCCGTCATCTGCGACGCATTTCCGTGCCCATAAGCTTGCATATGATGCCGAATTCATCCGAAATCTGGCTCTGCGCCACGGATCAGGAGCGCCCCTCGCACGCGCCCCGCCGTGGGCGAGAGCGCGCATGTCCCGAATATCGAGATTGTGCGAGCCTGCTCGACTGATCATCGGCTCGAAACGATGCATGGCGCTCAGAACTCCACCCGCATCGAACCCAAAAAGGTGCGGGGCGTTCCGGTCAGGATCGTGTAGCGATCGGCCGCTGTCTGGTAATAAGTCGTATCGCCGATATTCTTGATGTTCAGCTGGCCCGTCACGGTGTAGCCGGCGATATTGGTGCTATAGGCGACCATGCCGTTGACCAGCGTATATGCGGGCAGGACGAAAGAGTTCGCATTATCGCCGAACGCGCTATCGACGACGGTGACGCCGCCGCCGAGGCTCCAGCCGCTGAACTCGCCGTCAGCGTCATATTTCACCCAGAGATTGCCATAGTTGCGCGGACTGCCCGGCAGCTTGGACCCGGCGATGGCGAGCTGCGTGGTGATGAGCGTCGCCGGATTATAGGAGCTCGCGCCCTGCACGGTTCGCACGTCGTCATGCGTGTAATTGGCGATAATGCTCCAATTGTCGTCTACGCGGCCAGTGAGATCGAATTCGAAACCCTGGCTGCGCGCCTTGCCGATCAGCAGCGTGTTGTTCGCATTGGTCGGGTCCGTATAGGGAATATTGGTCTTGAAAATGTCGAAATAGGACGTAGTCAAGGTGAGCCGCTTGTCGAGTAGCTCCGCCTTCAGCCCGCCTTCGAACATCTCGCCTTTCTGAGGCTCCAGCGTGGCGCCGAGGCGTGTCGAATTGCCGACGCCGAAAGATCGTGTGAAATTGCCATAGAGCGAAAGCCACGGCTGCGGCTGATACACCACGCCGACTCGCGGGCTGAATGCGGTGTTGTATGTGGTCACATAGCTCGCCTCCGCGTCCACATAGGACTTGCTGACCTTGTTGTTGCTCGTCTCGGCCCAATCATATCGTCCTCCGACTAGCACGCGAACCGTGTCGTCGAAGAAAGACGCCATATCCTGGCCATATATGCCGGTCCATTTCTGTCCGGACTTGAGAAAATAGGGATTGCTGTAGGGAGTTTCGACCTGCCAGGAGTTCGGAGCGTAGATATTGATCGAGCTGAGCGTAGGCCGATATTGGAGGTTGTTGGGGAGATAATTCTTGAGCGCGTCGAGCCCGAGCAATATCGAATGGCCGATTGGGCCCGTGTTGAATTTGCCTTTCAGATCGAGATTGGTCGCGAAGGTCCGATCCGTCGTGCCGGGAACGAGGAAGGCGTAGCGGCTGAGCACGCCCGTCGATTGATCGAAGCCCAGGGCCGCCATATTCACGTTTCTGGTCGCCATGCTGGTGTAGCTGAGCCGATTGGTCAGGCTCCAGCCGGGCAGGAATTCGTAGCTCATGTCGTAGGCGATGCGCCGACGGTCGACGTGATCGGGCATGCTGGTCATCAGCGAAGCCGAAGACAGATAGCGGCTGACGGGAATATTAGCCGGGCCGCCACCGACGGCCGGCAAGATGAAATAGTCGTCGACCCAGGTCCGATTCTGATATTCGAAATCGACATTTATGCGAAACTGCTCGACAGGATGATAGCTGATCGTCGGAGCGATGAAGAAATTTCGATCCGTCACGAAATTGCGATAGGAATCGGTTCGATAAAAGTCGCCGTTGATGCGGTACAGCAGCGATTTGTCCGCCGTCAGCGGTCCTGTGGCGTCGATCGTCGTCCGGGTCCCGCTATAGGACGTCACCTGCTCCTGAATGGAGAAGTATCGCGTCTCCAGAGGCCGCTTGACCACGAGATTGACGATGCCGCCCGGCTCGCCTCTGCCGAACTCCATCGCCGCGGGGCCTTTCAGCACCTCGATCGATTGGAGATTGCTCGTGTCGAGGTTGCGCACCCGATATTCCATCAGGCCGTTCTTGTACATATTGCCGAGCACGTTGAAGAAGCCGCGAACCTTGAACACGTCGAGCTGCGCGGTCGAGGGCGTGACGCCGCTGACATTGGTGAGGAGCGCATCCCCGACGGAAATCGCCTGCTGATCATCCATCGCCTGGCGCGTCACCACGCCAATGGAAATCGGCGTCTTCATCAGCGGCGCGTCCATTTTCAATGTGGTCGGCGCGCTGTCGGCGCTATAGCCGGTACGCCTGTCTCCGGGCCCCAGGCCAGATCCCGGTCGTCCGGCTCCTCGCGGCCGGTCTCTTTCGGAGCCGATGTCGATCGTCGGCAGCGGCGTAGCGCCGACCTCGTTCGCATCGGTGCGCGTTCCGCCGGCCTGCGCCAGAACGATCAGCACCGATTTTCCGTTCGGGGACAACTCGAAGCTCAGCCCGGTGCCCGACAGCACTTCCGAGAGCGCCTCCGCGAGGTTATGAGGTCCGGAGAGCCCCCCGGTCCGATGCGAGCGAGTCAATCGCGAATCATAGACGATGCGCACGCCGCTCGCGTCGGCGATGCTGTTGAGCGCGGTCGAAATCGGACCGGCTGGAATGTCATAGCGGCGGACGATCTCGGCGATCTCTCTCTGCGACATCTGCGCATGCGCTTCCGCGCGCTCCGCATTCGATCCGAATGCGAGAGCGCTCATCGCGGTCACGATGGCCGTCGCGCCCATCTTCCCACCCCTCGCCGACTTGCTTCCGTTACGAATCCGATCCGACATCTGTTTTGGTCCCGTCCCGTCGCTTGGCGGCAGACATCGCGCCTCCCACTTTGACAAGGACGGAACTCCCCCTCCTCCGGGGAGGTCGAAGAGTAAAAAATTTTCTTCTTTTTATCCCGTGAGCACGATGAGATAGCCGAGATCGAGCGCACGCAGGCCGAGAGCCTTCTCGATCGCGGAAATCGCGGCCATCGGCTCCGCCGCGTCGAACACGCCGCTGACGCGACGCTCTCGGATCGAGGGATCGAGAATCACAATGTATCCGCGCAGATAATGACCGAGGACGGAGACGACCTCCGTGAGCGGTCTGTCGTCGAAAATCAGCTTTCCGCGCCGCCATGCGGTCACATGGGCGACCTGGACCCGATATGGATCCACCGCGGCGACGCCCGGCCCAAAAGCGCTCTGTTCGCCTTCATCGACGATGATCGCCGGACCGCCCGCCATGACTCGCACCCGATGCTGCGCAACCGTGACCTCCGTTCGTTCCCCCGTGGTCGAGATGTCGAAACTGGTGCCGAGAGACGTCACCGAGCCGCGGGCGACCAGAACGGAGAAGGGCCTGTCAGCGTCCGGCGCGACGTCGAACCAAGCCTCTCCCCTCAGGAGCGTGACATTTCGCCTGCCTTCGTCGAAATCCAGCGAGATGGCCGAGCGAGGGCCGAGCTCGATCCGCGATCCGTCCGCGAGCCGAACCATCCGCGTCTCCGCGACGCCGGTGCGGGTCTGCGCCCATATCATGATCCAGGCGTCGTCGAAGCAGACATAGGACAACAGGGCGAAGGCGAGCCCCGCGAGGCCGGCGGTGACACGAACGCGCCGCATCCGGCGCGGCGGTCGCACCTCGAATTCGTCGATGAGCGGCCGCAGGCCTTCGAGATCTCCCCAGATGCGGCAAACCTTCTCGAACGCCTCGCGGTTGGCCGGATCACGTGTCAGCCACAGGACGAACGCCTCGCGCTCCTGTGGCGTCGGGGCTCGGCAATCGAGGCGCGTCCACCATTCTATGGCCGCAGTGCGGCGGCTCGCCCGATCAAAGGAAGCGTCATCACCCATATGTCGCGCCAATCTCCCTCTTGTAGGGCGTCACTGCAGCCGCTGATCCCTTACTGTAACAGGACGTCTGTCGACAGCGGTAAAGGCGATCGTCACGAGGAAAAAGTTCAGTCGAGCGCCGCATGGCACCGCTCTAGCGCCAGCCGGAGATGTTTGAGGACCATGTTTCGGGAAATACCCAGCCTTTGAGCGATCTCGTCCGGCGAGAGATCGTGGAAACGACGCAAGATGAAAACCTCCCGACACTTGGGAGGTAGGCTCTTCAACGCGGCGTAGAATAAGCGGACACTTTCCTTCGCCTCGCAAATCTGTGACGGATCGAGCCCGGCCTCGGCGATCTCGGTCGGAATGTCGCCTGGTGTGACATGCTTGGCCATGCTCTTGGACTGACGGGAGAAGTCGCGCGCGAGATTGATCGCCGTCGTTCGCAGATAGGCGTCCTCGTCGAGGATCGGCCCGATCTCCCGACGCCGCAGGAGTCGCACAAAGGTCTCTTGTAGAAGATCGACAGCGTCCTCGTGGCCCACGCGCCGCGTCAGACAGCCGAGAAGATCGCGCTTGTTGCGCTCGAAAAGTTGGCCGATCAAGCGGCCTTTGGTCTTGGACATGGGCGGGCTTCCGCTGCAGCCGCGAACTCGCAATGACAGCAAAGCGAGAGGCCCCTCGGAGAGGAACTCCCGCCTCGAACGATCTCCCCTCTCTAGGTCAGGGAGAGCGTGTTCAGGACAGATGCGGCGGAGCGCGAGCGAAGTGAGCGCTCGCACAAGATTCCCTCTCGCGGTCGAAGTCGTCGACCCAATTGGGACCGATGCCGGTCGAACTCGGACGAGCGAAAAAAGCGCAAGCAAAGGCGAGAAGCGAAAACAGAGCAGGCGAATCGTCGCGTCCGCCTGCCCCACAGAGAATGCAGCATTGATCGGTCGCGTGGCGCTCCTGGATAGGCGCTCCTCGATCCGACTCGGAGTCGATCCGACAAATCTCATAATCTGAAGTCGCGGAAGAGGTAGAGGCATGAAATCGAAACGCTGCCGCACTTCGTACGGAGGCAATAATACCCTGCAATGCGACCAAGCAAATCAGAGCGCCGATAAGGGCGCTCGCTGCCAGTTTCTTCCGGGATCCCCAATCCGCCATGCGCGATTTGTAAGCTCGGTCTGCGTCATCGGTCAAGGCTGGGACAGGCGACGGCAGGGCTCCGAATCCGGGTTAACGGGCTGAGGTGCCCAATGCGATGGCGAGATAATCCTCGCGCCAGCTGGCGATTTTTCTGCGGAGCTTGATGCTGGTGCGTGTGGGCTTTGTGGCCTTGCGCTGCGGTTTCATCGGCGGCGGGGCCTCGGGCTCGGGGGCGGTGCGGATCATATTGATGGCGAAATGCCTGACGACGGCCATGTTCCGCGCGCCATGGCCCTTGCGCAGACGCGATTGGTCCTCGGCGAAGACGACGTCGAGCACCCAGTGCAGCTGGTTCTCTATGCCCCAATGGCCGCGCACGGCCTCGCCCGCCCGCTTCGCCGGGAGAAGGGCCGAGGAGATGTAATAGCGCGTCTCGAAGCGGCCGCGGTCGGCAAGCTCGGCCTGCGATTTGACGCGTATGATCGTCGCGGCGTTCGGCAGGCGCAGATCGCCCGGAAAGCGCCGTTCGCCGTTCAGCCAGTCGACCTCGGTGATGACGCTCACGCTGCGCTGCTCGATGCGGCCATGGCCCTTGTCGAAATCGACGCATGTGTCGATCCGCGTCGCGGCGGAAAAAGCGCTCTCGATCTCGGCGCGCAGGGTCGGCTGATTGGCTTTGACCGCCAGCAGATAATCGGCGCCCTTGTCCACGATCGCTTGCGCGATCCTGGCGTTGGTGGCGATGGCGTCGATGGAGACGAGCGCGCCTTTCAGCGCGCCGCCTTCGGAAAGGCGATCGAGCAGGACGGGAATGGCCGATAGTTCATTGCTCTTGCCCTCGACCGCCTCCTGGCCGAGCACGAGGCGGCTGGTGGTGGCGAAGCGGAGACGAGATGCAGCGGGGCCTTGTCCTCGGCGCGATCATGACTGCGACGCGAGGTCTTCCCATCGATGGCGATGAGCTCGGGTCGCTCCGGCCAGGTCTCGCGCACCCAGCCAGTGAAGGCCGCCGAGAACAGCGCCGGATCGACGCGGTTCATGAGCAGGGTGAGCCAGCGTCTGTCAATCGGCATCCAAAATTCTTATGACCTTTTTTGCAAGCGGAATCTGCGTGCGCGATCCACCCCGTCTCTTGTGAAGCGAGGGCGAGCATATTCGGCGAGGCAGAGGTCAGGACGCCGGCGTGATTTCGACGGTTGAGCCGTTTCTCATTCGCGGGTTGGATACCGCATACGGAGCTTTCGTCGTAGGGGAGCCTCGGTCTGACCCGCGGAGATCGGTCGTGCCGCTCCTAATTTTGGCGGAGGATCCCTTGACCGGCGCCGACGCCCTGGCCGCTGCCTCGATGTCGTCGCGCGCGTTACGCGCCGATCGTCTTCGGCTCGACCTCCCGCGCGATCGCCCACATGAAGCCGACGAGCTCGCGCGCGATGGCGGTGATCACGATCGGCGCCTTCTTGCCGCGCGCCAGCATGCGACGATATCGCCCGCACAAGCGGATCTGCGCCTTCCAGGCAATTTCACGGAGCGAGACCGCGATCGACTGCTGTCGCAGCATGATCGCCTGACCGACCTTCGCCGGCATGCGATAGGACCAAGAAGCCTCGACGATCAGTCGCCGCGCGACGGTGCTGCCGGCTTTGGTGATGCCGGTCAATTTCCGCTTGCTTCCGCTCGAATGCTCGCCAGGAACAAGCCCGATGAAGGCCATGAGCTGGCGGGGATTGTCGAAGCGCCGCATGTCGCCGATTTCCGCCACTACGCCGGCGGCGACCACGAGCGCGACGCCGCGTAGCGCCTGGAGAGCCTCGACGACGGGGCCGAGAGACCATTCCGGCACGAGCGTTTCGATCTGCGCTTCGATGAGATCCTTGCGGGCGATCGCCTGATCCAGGCGTTGAGATAGGTCTGAAAGGCTATCTGCTGCGCCGGATGATCGAAGCTCTGATTGGCGAGCCAGACTCGATGCTTCTTTTTCCATACCGCGTCGGCATAACGACGACCATGACGGAGAAGGAAGCCCTGGATGCGCTGCCGAGCCTAGCGCAGGTCCTTCGTCGCGGCCTCTCGAGCGCGAATGAGATCGCGCATGGCCTCATGCGCTTCGTCTGGCACCCACACCGATGTGAGCTCTCCGGCGCGGGACAAGCGCGCCAACATGACAGCGTCGCGTCGATCGGTTTTGACGTGATCGCCAGCGCGCCTCGGCGTGTGCGCCGGCGAGACGACTTCAGGGCTCCGAATTCGGGTTAACGGCGGTTAACGGATTGGGTCAGGCGTGATTCCCTATCGGCGGAGTGATTCTGGAGGGCGCTGGCGCAGCTCGGGATCGAGCACATCGCCTCCTACAGCCCGCAGGGGCGCGGGCGGATGGAGCGGCTGTGGGGCACGCTGCAGAAGCGGCTGCCGCCGCTGCTGCGCCAGGAGGGCTTCGGCGCCGATGTGGCGGCGGCGAACCGGTGGCTGGCGAGCGTCTACATGGCGCAGCACAATGAACGCTTCGCCGTGAAGGCGGCGGAAGACGGCAGCGCCTTCGTGCCCTATGCGACGCCGCTCGACGACATTCTGTGCGTCGAGGAGGAGCGCATCGTCGGCCATGACAACACGGTTCGCTACGAGGGGCGCGTGCTGCAAATTCCCGAGGCGCGCCACCGGCATCATTTCGTGAAGGCGAAGGTGAAGGTGCACGAATATGCCGACGGCTCGCTGGCGCTGTTCCACGGCCCGCGCCGGATCGCCGATTACGACGCGGCGGGAACTCTGCTACAAGACAATGCAAGCAAAGAGAAAAGCGCTGCGTAACTCCGCTCCGCGGCGCGACCTGTGGACAGCGTGGACGGCGTGGACGAGCGAAACCGCCCGCCCTGCCCACAGGGACTACAGAAACAGAAGCGGACATTTGATGTGCTACCTAATCCGGACATCTTCAGAAGCTATCGACAGTCCGCGATGTCGCGCGCGACCCAATATTGTCTCTGACAAGGGGGCGCGCATCGACGCGCACGGCGGTCCTCGAGTGACTTTTGAAACCGACTCTCAGCGCCCATCGCTTACGGATTGCATGTCGTCCACGGTAGATCGATGTTCGAAAATCCCATCCCTCGAAGCAGCGCGCTCCCTTCTCCGCCTCGACCGGAAACGGCGCCCCCGGCGTTCGATTGTCGAAACGGTCGACGATCACATACAGAATTTCTTAAGTCCCACCCTTTACGCTGAAGCTAGAGAAGATGCTTTACCAACAGCAGCTTTCGCGCGCAGACACAGGCCGTTCGCGAGGACCCCAATGAAGCCCATTCTCCTGGTCGACGATTCCACCACGATGCTCGCGAGCCTGACCGGCATCCTTTCGAAGGTCGGCTACGCCTTCGCGACGGCCCCCGACGGCCCGACTGCGATCGCCAAGGTGCAGAGCGGCCTGTCGCCGAGCCTCATCATCACCGATTACCACATGCCGGGCATGAATGGCGTCGAGCTCATCGCGCAGCTTCGTCGTCTCGCCCCGACCCGCTTCACGCCGATATTGGTGCTGACCACCGATTCGCAGCAGGAAAAACGCGGCGCCGCGAAAGCGGCGGGAGCCACCGGCTGGCTCGTGAAGCCAGTCGATGCGCTCGCCCTCGTCCAAGTCGTCAAGCAGGTTGTGGTGAACGCCGCCTGAAGGCGGCGAAAGACAGCCACGCCGGAGCACTTCGCCCGTCGCGTCAATCGGCGCGGCGCCCGCCTACTCCATCGAATTCCTCCGCCTTGGCCGAAGCGGCGGCGCCATTCGGTCGCCAGAGCGACAACAGCCGTTCAATGAGCGCATCGTAATCCTGCGCGCCACGGCTCGACGGCGCGTGATCGAATATCGGCCGTCCGATCTCGAACGCTTCGGCGAGACGAATATCCGAACGGATGTGGCCGACGATGCGGCGCTCACCGAACTCCTGCGTCAAAGCGTCGATCATGCGCCGGTGAAGCAGAAATTGCGCATTGGCCATCACCGGCAGCAGCGCGAGATGACGAAGCCGCCGATTGCTGCTCAGGCGCACTTTGAAGAAGATCGAGGTGAACTGCCGCACGCCCTCGACGGCGAGCGGATGCGGCACGAACGGGATCAGCACCGCATGGGCGGCCGCGAGAGCGGTCACCATCAGAGCGTCGAGGGATGGCGGCGTGTCGACGACGACCACATCATAGCGTCCACGGATCGCATCGCTCGACAAGGCCTGCGCGAGAAGGTCGGGCGGCGCGTCCGACGGATGCGGGCGGCGCGTGTCGGCGACGATGAGGTCGGGCCAGGCCGACGGCCCCGACAGCCGCCTTATGGCCGATGCAATCGCCCCGGGGCCCTCCGTGAAAATCTGATGGACATTGGCCTCGCCAGCCGCCGCAACTGCGCCGAACGCCAATCCCGCATGGCCTTGACTGTCCAGGTCGACGAGCAGAGTCGCCAAATTCCGGCGCGCGAGGCCCGCGGCGAGATTGACCGCCGTCGTCGTCTTGCCGGCCCCGCCTTTCCGGTTGGCGACCGCTATCACGAAGGCTCCGCCGTCGGCATCGTCGCTGGTCATGAACGCCTCGCTCCGAAGTGCAGCGCGGACTCACGGTCCCGCATCTCGTCCGGCGATCACATCAAGTCCTGCCGAGCCGCGCCAGCGCCTTCGCGCAGAAGGCGTCTTCCGGCGCGCTCGCGATACGGTTTCTCGACGCAGCGATCGCCTGTAGCGCCGCGGCGTGAAGATGCGTCACGCCGCCCATATGCAGCTCCGCCTTCGGATGCTCGATCATCCATTGCAGCAGCGACGCGGCCGCCTCCACCGTGACATGCCCGCTGAGCACCGCCTTGGCTTTCATCAGACGTTGAGTCATCAGATCAGCTCCTTCAGATCGAGCACCAGCAGCACGCTTCCGTCGCCCAGCAGCGCGCTGCCCGAAAAGCCCGTCAAATGCGTCAGCGGCCCTTCGAGGGGCTTCAGGATCACATCGATCGTCTGGGCGAAGCCGTCGACGATGACGCCGACGGTGTGGCCCGCGACGCGCGCGACCAGCACCGCGAACTCATCGTCGTCATTGGGCGCGGGATCGCCGACGGAGCCGAGCAGATCATAGGCGCTGTAGAGCGGAACGATGCGCCCTCTGAGAACCGCCGTGCGATGCTGCTTGATGATATGAGTGTTCTTGCGCGCCACCCGCACGGTCTCGACCACCACATCGATCGGCACGCCGTAACGCTGGCCGCCGATGTCCACCATCATGACGTTGGAGACGCTGATCGACAGCGGCAGCGACAGGAGAATGCGCGCGCCCTTGCCCTTCTCGCTGGTCAGCTGCACCTGTCCGCCGACCTTCTCGAGGCTCGACTTGACGACATCCATTCCGACGCCGCGCCCCGAGAGGCGGGAGATCTGTTCCGCGGTCGAGAAGCCCGCCGCGAAGACCAGGGATCGCGTCATTGTCGGAGAGCGTCTCCAGCCGCTGCTCGTCGATCAGCCCCTTCGCCAGCGCCTTTGCGCTTGATCACCTCGGGTCTATCCCTTTGCCGTCGTCCCTCCACTCGATCCGAACGCGGTCGCCTTCCTGGAAGGCGCGGACCGTGAGCCGGCCCTCTCGGGCTGCCGGCGGCGCGACGAACGTCGGGGGGCTCGAGCCGTGATCGAGACTGTTGCGAAGGATATGGATCATCGATCGGCGAGCGATTCGACGATGTCTTGTCGGCTTCGGTCTCCTCGCCTTCGATGGTCAGCCGGACCGATTTGCCGAGCTGCCGCGCCACGTCGCGCCGAGGGGGGAAGCGCTGAAAGATCGCGCCGACCGGCAACATGCGCACCTGCATGATGCCGTCCTGCATCTCCTCGGCGATGCGGTTGATGATCGCATATTGCGCCTTGATTCTCGCGGCTGAGCTCGCGTGAGCCGTAATGGGCCTCCGCGCGTCCGGCGAGATAGGGAAGCGCATTCTTGGCGACCACCATCTCACCGATCAGATCCATGAGTCGGTCGACCTTCTCCTGACCCACCTTCAGAACGCGCACGCCGCGTCCGCCGGGAGCTTCGGCGGCGAGCCGCTTGGCCGAAGGAGGGGCCGCCTCGCGCGCATCGAGCAGCTCCGATGCATGTCTGCCCCCACGACAACGAGCGCCGGCGCAACGCGCCGCCTCCACGTTCAGCACGACAGAACGGATGAAAGCGATCAGCCCGCTCGCATCCGCATGTTCGTCACATTCGGCCCGTCCTGTCGAGCTCATCGAGCGCGTCCATCCTGCCGCGGAGATCAGCAGGCCGCAAAGCGCATTGCGGACCGAGGCGATGCGCCCCGGCTGCTCCGCCGTCGTCGACGACAGCGACAGCATTTCGATTCTGCGCGGAGCGCGAGCGCGCGATAGCTCGGGACACTCTCATCGGAGCCGTTCGCGGTCGAGGTCGTGCGTTCCGCCGGCCGGCCCGCCGCCACGCGCTCCCCCGACGGAAACGGCGCGCCAATCGGCCGCGCCGGCCGCCGACGGCTGCGGCGATCAAGGGCCGACGATCTCAGCGCGATCCGTCGAGCCGGCAATCTTCATGATCCAGCGTAGCGCCGATACGCAGGCGCGGGTGGGGTTGATCACGTCTAAAGCGGCTCCGCCGCCGCGCTCAGCCCTCGCCAATCGGCTCGGCGGTGAGCCTGCGCGCTTCGTCCAGGAACGCCGCGGCGATCATATCGGTCGCGTCGATGGCGATGACGCCTCGGGAAGCGCCAGCGCGTAGCGGCGGTATCTCGTAGATCGCCGTTTGATCCCGCACATAGCGGAAGTGGCTCTCGATCTCCTCGAGGCTTGCGTTGGTCAATGCGTCGATGACGAGAATTGGCGCGATAGACATCGAGACTGTCAGGCTCCATGGCTCGGCGGGCCGACGTCGAACAGGAGAAGCCCCGGGTCGTCCGCAGCAGCTGCAACGGATCTTCGCCTTTGAAGAAGCAGTCGGGCGCTGGCCGATAGCGCACCGCGACGGCGTATTCGTCCGGCGCGAGCCGTCGAAAGCCTCGAGACGTTCGAGGTCGGGAATGGCGCTCAGCCAGAACAGTCCTCAGGCGGATCGAGCGGCGCGCACGCCGGCCCCGCTCGCATCGTTTTCCGGACGCGCTTCGCTCGGGCAGCCAGTCGCGCAAGGCGCCCGCGAGCTTCGCCGCGTCGTCCGCGTAGCGGGCGGGAACGGCGTCGGTCGTATCGACGTCGTCTAGCACGCGATTGACGAAGTCCAGGGCCGCGAGCAGTGCATCGGTCAGCTCGGAGTCGATCAGGAGCGTGTGATCGCGCACCCGGTCGAGCACATCTCGGCCGCATGCAGAACGCTCGTCAGCTCGCATGTCGAAGAGGCCGGAATTGCCTTTGAGCGTATGAACCAATCGAAAAATCTCTCCGATGATCGTGTCGTCCTCGGGAGTCTCCTCGAGCAGCAGGAGCTTGTGATCGATCTGATCGAGATAGTCGCGGGCCTCGACGAGAAATTGCTGGAGAAGCGATTCACTGGACCTCCCCCGTCAAAGAGCGGCGGCGCGCAAACAACGCGCCTGTATGCCGCGGCTTGGTGAGATAGATATTGGCGCCGGCTACATAAGCGGCGTGGCGATCTCGGGCTCCGATTCGGTCGACACCATGATCGCCGGCCTGGTGGACGTCGCGGCGCCGGCGCAACTTCTTCAGGAAGCGGTATCCATCCATCACCGGCATGTTCACGTCCACGACGAGGAGATCATAGCGCGTCTGCAGCGCCTTCTCGATCGCCTCGACGCCATTGAAGCACTCGTCGACCTCGAAGCCGAGGGTCGATGAGAATTCGGCGGTGATACATGCGCATGGTCGTGGCGTCGTCGATAACAAGAGCCTTCTTCATATCACAGCGCCTCCCGAGAAGCGGCTTCTGGTAGACGATCGTCGAGCCGAAACGACGCGCTTTGAACAGGCTCGAAATGCGGCTCATCGATTCGGAATGCCCGAGGCAGATGAAAGCGCCGGGGTTCATGGCCTCGTAGAACGCCTCGGCCGCCGCCCGCCGCGACATTGTCGTCGAAATAGATGAGCAGTTGCGGCAGAAAATGACGTCCATCTTCGCGAATCGCGACATGTCCGGCGATCGATGACATTGGCCCGGATGAACTCGACCGAGTCGCGAAGATCCGCGCTGATCTGCCAGCGCCCTGTCCCTGGCGCGAGAAGTAGCGTGCGAGCTGATCGGCGGAGATGCTCTGCACGGAGCGCTGCGAGTAGACCCCTTTGCGCGCTTGCTCGAGCACTTGCGTGTCGATGTCCGAAGCGAGCACCTCGACATCGTAGCTGTCGATGGCGCCCCAGCGCTCCATCAGATGAATGACGATGGAATAGGCCTCCTCGCCGGTCGAGCACGGCATCGACCAGATGCGGATCGGCTCCGCCGAGCGCTTGTTGCGGATGATCTCGCCCAGCAGATGATCGGCAGGCAGAAAACTGATAGGCCTCGCGGAAGAAGTAGGTCTCGTTGACCGTCATCAGATTGGTCAGCGCCTGCGCTTCCCGGCCCGAAATGTCGAGCCGAAGCAGCCGGAGATAGGTGGGGACATCGGCGCTGTCGGTCGCCTTGATGCGATCGGCGAGCGCTCGGTCGACGAAATAGCGCTTGCTGTCGTCGAACAGGATGCCGGTCCTTCGATAAGAAGAACTCCGCAAAGCGGGCGAAATCCTCGGAGCTGATCGTGGTCGTGGCCCTCATGCGCGGCTGCTGATGTGATGGAGAGCGCTTTCGGCGGAAAAGACGATGAAGGGCTCGTGGGAGAAGCGGTCGGCCGCTCGTGATAGCGCGCCTCGAGCGCCCGCGCCGCCGATCTCGACGAGCGCCTCGATGGCCGCCGCGACCACATTGACGTGCTCGTCGCGGTCGACGACGCCGATCAGCCATTGTTCGACCTTGGCGTGACGAAGAACCGAGCACATTGACCAAGAGGATGCGGACATCCGCGTCCGGATCGGCGAGGAGCGTCTCCAAGAGCGGCGCCACGTCATGCGGCAGCTCTTCAATATATCGACGGCGATGTTGCGATGGCGGGTCGTCGGAGCGGAGCATCGGCGGCCCCCCGATCACGACGTTGCGTCCGCCGACACGTGCGAGAGAGACGGCGATGGCGTCGCGAAGCGCGTCGTCCGCCTCGTTCACAGAGCGGCGCAGAGCGCTCCGCCGCGACTTCGCCGAAGCCACGAGACTATGCGCGGCGTCGAGCCGTTGCGCATCGCCCCCTTCTGGATCAGACGGATCAATTCGCCGAGCTCGCGAGACGGACGCACCGTCTCATCGCGGCTCGTCGAGCATTTCGTGTGTCGCCTTGCGATCGGCATGCGTTGTTCCCTCGAGCAAATGTGCGCGCCGCTTTGTCGTCGCGACCGCCTCAATGGGTGAGCCACAATCTGATCTGATCGGCGATCCGGCCGCTCGGCAGAACGCAGGAGGCTCCGCCGCGTTTGATCAGCTCCGCCGGCATGCCGAACACACGGCCGTCTCCTCGCTTTCGGCGATCGTCCTGCCGCCGGCGGCTTTGAGCTCGGCCATCGCTTCAACCCGTCGTTTCCCATTCCGGTGAGCTGGACGGCGACGAGGCTCCTCGGCGGCACGTTGTCGAGCGCGGTCGACACCAGAATGTCCACCGACGGATGCCAATTATGGTCGGGGACTCCGGTTGATTGAGCATGACGAGGCGACCGCCTCGCCGCGCACGGCGAGGTCCGATCCGCCTCGGCCGATATAGACATTGCCAGGGGACTCTCTTTCATATTGGTCGCCTCCTCGACATTGAGCGGGCAGACGCCATTCAAGCGATTGGCCAGCGACGCGGTGAAGGCCGCCGGAAGATGCTGGGCGATCAGCACGGGCCATGGCAGGGTCGCCGGCAGTCGCGACAAGATTTCCTCGAGCGTGCGCGGGCCGCCCGTGGATACGCCCACGAGCACCAGGCCGAACGCTGGCGGTCGGGTCGCATAGGCGCGCGCGCGAAGGGCGCCACATGCGCCGCGAGCGCACGCTCCGTCGCGGGCGCATCCGCGAGCCTGCGCGCGATGCGGCCTTTGACGCGCGCGCTCGCGGCGATGTTCCTTCTCGACGAGCTTGCGCGCGATGTCGTCGATCGAGAGCGAGATCGTGCCGCCGGTTTCGCGATATAATCGACCGCCCCGAGCGCGAGCGCTTCGAAGGTCGCGAGCGCGCCTTCTTGGTCAGCGAGGACACCATGACGGTCGGCGTAGGCCGTTCCGTCATGATGTGGGATAGGGTGGTCAGTCCGTCCATCTCGGCATGTTGATGTCGAGTGTGATCACGTCGGGCTGAAAAGCGCCGAGCTCAGAGAGAGCCTCCCGCCCGTTGCGGGCGGCGCGAATCTCGAACCCCTCCGAGGTGAGAAGCGAGGTCAGATGCTTGCGCATCAGCGCCGAGTCGTCGACGACGAGAACTTTCAGTCCCATGTGCCGATTCTCACGCAGCGAGCTCGCCGAGTTCCGTGTCCGAGAGCAGAGCGTCGGGATCCATCAGCATGATCACGCGCTTCTGTTTCTCGAGATTGGCCACGCGTCCGAGAATCCGGTGCTGATCGCGGACAGCTTCGGTGCGGGCTCGATGGTCGCGCGCGGGATCTTCAGGACCTCGGTCACCGAATCGACGATGAAGCCGGTCCGCCGTCCACTGATCGCATAGACCATGATCCGCTGGCGGTCGTTGCGCTCGATCGTGGTCAGATCGAGGCGGCGGCGCTGATCGATGCGGCAGCACCGCTCCGCGCAGATTGATCACGCCTTCGACGAAGGACGGCGCTTTCGGCACATGGGTGAGCGCCTCGGGCACGCGCACGATTTCCTGAACGGTGGCGATCGGAACTCCGAACTCCTCGCCGCCGAGCCGGAAGACGACGACCTGCTCCTCGTCTTCGATCGTGTCCTGCTCTTCTGTGTCACCGTCGGCCAAGTCCGTCTCCATTTCGTTGATCGCAGCGAGCGTCTGACGCATCTCGGCGTCGGTGAACATGCGGGCGGTGTCGAGCACGGACACCAGCCTCTGCCGCCGTCGAGGCGGCAGACGGCGGATATTTCCTCGAGTCGGCCTTTCTGCGAGAGAATCGACGGCAGGAGCTCCGTTTGCTCGCGCGGCACGCGCAGCACCTCGTCGACAGAATCGGCCACCACGCCGACCGCATGGCCTCCCGCAGACCGAGAACAACGATGCGCTGCGTATCGGTGGCGCTCATCTCGGAGAGCCCGAGCAGGGCTCTCAGCGAGACCAGCGGCAACAGCCGTTCGCGCAGTGTCATCAGCCGAGAACATGCGATGGTGCGTTGGGGACCGCCGCCATCCGCTCGGGCATCTGCACGATCTCCTGCACGGCGACGATGTCCGCGGCGTATTCCTGCCCGTCGATGTGGAAGGAGACGAGCTGGATTTCGTCCACATTGGCGTCGTCGTCCTTGGTCTCCCGATCGTCCGCCGTCTCGCCCGCCATGTCCAGGCCGATCGTCCGACGCGCCATCCCGCTGGAAAACTCCCGTTCGATCAGGGCGGAAAAGTCGATGATCATGATCAGCTCGCCATTGGCGTTCTTGACGACCCCGGTGAGGAATTTGGAATCGCCGATGGCGCCAATCGAGTTGGCCGGTTCGATGCTGGCCATGTCGACCGCGATCACGCTCGCCACGCGATCGACCACGAAGCCGAGAGGCGAGCCGAGATTGATGACCAGGGCTCGCGTCGCTTCGTTCTCCTCGACATCGGAGAGGCCGAAGATTCGCCGTAGATTGACGATCGGCAGTATGCGGCCCCGCAAATTCGCGAGGCCGAGCAGCGACGGCGGCGCGAGCGGCACCTGCGCCAGCCCCGGCACCCGTATGATCTCCTGCACCGGCGCCATGGGCGCGGCGAAAATTTCGCCGGCCACCTGGAAGGTGACGAACTGATTGTCGTTCGTCTCGATCTCGGGCGAGTCTTCCTCGTCGAGGACCATGTCGTCTGAAGACATTCGAAGCGCTCCCGTCAGGCGGCCGTCTGCAATTCGTCGGCGAGAGAGGCGACCTGCTCGACCGCGTTGGTGAGATTTTCGGCGCCCTGCGACTGTTGGCGGGCGGCGCGGCGGCTTCGTCGGCGGCGCGCTCCGCCTGCTGGGCGGCGGCGGAGATTTGCTCCACCCCGCTTCGCCTGACCGATCGCGGCGGCGATCTCGTTGGCGGTCGCCGATATATCGATGGCGCCGCGCTCGACGTCCGAGATGTCGTTCTCGATCGTCACGAGATTGGCGGTCGTCGCCTTGGCTTTTTCAACCTCGACGAGCGCAGCTTCGACGATTTCGTCGAGATCACGGCTGACGGCCTGGATCTGATCCTGGACATTCTTGACGAGGTCCTTGATGCGATCTGCGTTCTCGGCCGAGTCGCGGGCGAGATTGCGGATGTCCGTCGCCACAACGGCGAAGCCCTTGCCGTATTCGCCGGCGCGCGCGGCTTCGATCGAGCCGTTGACGGCCAGCATGTTGGTCTGGATCGACACATTGGCGATCGCTTCGACGATCTTGTCGATCCTTCGGGAGACGACGCCGAGATCCTTGACCTGATCGATCGAGGAGCGCGTGGCCGTAGCCGAGGCCTGAATCCCGGAGATCAGCTGATCGACGGCGACCTTGTTGGCGCCGAGCACAGACTTGATGGTTCCGAGCTTGTCGACGCTCGCCTGGGATCGCGCCTGCGCGATCTCGAGACCACGCTCGATCTGTCCCATGGCGGCGGCGCTCTCGGCGGTGGCGGAGGCCGCCGTCTGCGCGCCGCGGCGAATCTCGTCGAGCGCCGACAGGATTTGCGTCGCGGAGCGATTGATCTCCTGAATAGCGGTCGAAAGCTCTTCGGAGGAGGAGGCGACCTCTTCGGAGCTCTTGGCTATGTCGGTCGAATTGCGCAGTTCCTCGGAGAGCTCGGTCAGCGCCTGCGCGGTCTGCTCGCATTCGGCGAGAGCCTGCGCCTGCTCCTGCACCGACTTCGCCGATTCCTCGGCGGCGGCCGATTGCTGCTCGGCGGCCGCCGCGATTTCCTCCGAGCCCTTCAAGGCCTGGAGGGCGGCGGCGTTCGACTGCGTCGCGCCGGTGGCGATCTCGCGCGCTCCATCGACGATCTCGAGGGCGTTGCCGCGGATTTGCTCGAGCTGCTCGGTAATGGTCTTTCCCTTCTCGACCTCACCGTTGATCGTTGCGGCGGAGGTGTTGATCCCCTGGGTGATCGCCTTCACGTCGACCTGGATCTGCCCGACGAGATCGGCGATCTGCTTGGCGGATTTCTCTGAGGTTTCCGCCAGTGTGCGCACCTCGTCGGCGACGACCGCGAAGCCTTTGCCATGCTTGCCGGCGCGGGCGGCCTCGATGGCGGCGTTGAGGGCCAGCAGATTGGTCTGATCGGCGATGCGGCCGACGGCCTTGACGATGTCGCCGATATTGGCGGCCTGTCGCTCTAGCTCGGCGATGAGCTTCACGGAACCGGCCTGCCGTTCCGCGGCGATCGACACATTGGAGATGACCGTGGCGATCTCGGCGCCGGTGCGCTGAACCAGCGCCGTCGTGGCCTCCGCCTTGGTCTGGCTCATCTCGGTGGCGCGGAGCTGGCGGGAAATCGCTTCGCCCATCGTGCGGCAGGCCCCCAGCGATTCTTGCGCGGCGCCGGCTGCTTCGGCGGCGCCCGAGGCGATCTGATCGGTCGCCCGTTTCAACTCCTCGGAGGAAGAAGCTGCGTCCTTGACGCCGCTTGAGATCTCCGTCGTCGCCGCGGCGATGCGCTCGGCGGCCTGCTGCTGCTTGGCGAGCGTGCGCGCCCGCTTGCGTTGCTGATCGGCGTCGCGCGCTCCGGCTCCAGCCGCGCGCGCCTGAACGACCTCGGTCATCGCGTCGTTTATCTGCCTCTGGTATTTTTTGACGATCGTCATCCTCTCCGCTCCTCGATCGGGCGCCAAATCAAGACGGATCGAATAACTATTATGCATTGCTTGCGTGAGGATGGAGTATCAGTAGTATATATGTAAAATGTATTTCATTTTAAGAAAATTTACTATTTATTATTATAATAAATATGTCGTTTTACTTCGTTTTACATTTTGATCGTTTTGTAGGCGGGCATGCGTCGTACAAAGCAAATAGCGGCGTTGTTTCGATCGATCTCGCGAGCCTCTGTCGATGAGGTCCTTGTAGATCGTGCTTTCGATCGCAAATTAAGGAGTAAATATTTCTACGTCCGCCGAGTGATTTCATCGCGTCGAGACAGATCTGGCGTTCTCGTAAGCTATTGCTATCCTTGCCTTCGTTCCATCAGGTCCGATCATGACGGCGAGCGGAATCGGCGAGGCTCGTACGACCGGCCGCGGCCGTGGAAGCGTTTCGCCGATATTGCTGCAACGGCAGGAATTTACCCATTTTTACAATCGGAAGAGCTTTATTTAAGAGCGCATAGCTCAATCTGCCCGCAGACCATTCGGGAATGCGATCCCGGAAAAGCCACGCGCCGCTTTCGGCAACGGCTGAAAGCCGTCTCGGAAGCCCGAAGGCGCTCGCTGGCGATCTTTCGTGGCTGCAATCGGCCTCGACCTCTTCGTCGCGACGATGCTCGGCGCGCGCGATCGACTGGACGCTCGAGAGCGCGCCAGCCGATCTCGAGAAGCGGCGAGTCGAACGAGGAGGGAAGACGAGATGAACCAGATCGATCGAACGCCGTCGCTCGGCGCGAGCCTGCCTGGGGGCGCCCTGACCGCGGCCGTGTTGTCGGCCGCCGCCGCGATCAGCGTCGACCTGTCGCTCTGGGCGTCGCCGAACGGCGCGACGTCGCTCATCGCTTTCGGCGCTCTGCTCGCCGGCTATCGCCTGGCGAAGGACGCCGCCATCGAGAACAGCGGGACGGCTCTCGCCCGGGCCGAAAAAAGACCGCAGGCGGCTTTCGACCAGACCGTCCCCGCGGGCGAAGCCGCATCGACCGCGTCCCTTGCCACCGCGCCGCCTGTGGCCATGGCCGTCGTGGAACGAACCGATTTCGAGACTCTCGTCACGACCTTCGATGGCTTTCCGCTATATGTAGATATATTGAATCGTCAGCTCCGGGCCATCAGCGACACCAGTAGCGAAGCCGCCGAGGCGCTCCTCTCCGATCTGTCCGCAGTCGACCGACGGCTCGAGACACTTCTCGATCTCATTCGACAACGTCAGGGCCAGTCCGAACATCATATCAATGCGGCTCTGTGCGATATCGAGCAGAGCCTGTCCGCCTACAAATCTCTCCTCGCCGATTTCGGCGCAAGCGAACGGACAAGGGCCGGGAGCGAGGCGGAGAACGCGGAGAGGTTCCGATGTAAGATCGCTGACGAAACAAAAGATTTGCTCGGCGCCCTCCATGACGTGCGTAGAATCGCCAAACAGACGACCATGCTTTCTTTCAATGTGTCGATCGAGGCCGCGCGCGCCGGCGAGCTAGGACCGGGCTTTTCCATTATCGGCATGGAAATTCGTACGCTCGCCGAGGAGGTGCAGCAGTTGGCGAACAATTTGCATGCGCGCGTAACCGCGCTGATGACGTCGATCAGCGACAGCCTGCTGGCACAATCCGAGGCTCGCGAGAAGCATCATCGGGAAGCAATGGAAAGGATCGCGTCCTTTCTTGACGGACTCTCGGGAAATCTCGCCCGAGTTCTGCAGCAGCAAGTTCGCGGATATCATGCCGACCTCATCAAGCAGATGGCCAACGAGAACGAGCGTCTCGCCGAGCCCATCATGGCCATGATGGGCAGCATCCAGTTCCAGGATATCGTCCGTCAGCAAGTCGAGCAGCTCGTCGAAATGTCCTCGGCGGTGGGTGCGCATATCGCCACGCTCCGCGGTAGGCTGGACGAAACCGGCCGACCGTCGCCGGGCGAGCAGAGCCTCGCCGATCTGCTGGATGGCCTGTCGTCCGACTATGTGACCGAGGAGCAGCGCAACGTCCATCGGCTCGCGAGCCGCGGTAGGGGTATCGTCGATGTCGCTCCGCGGATCGAGCTGTTCTGACGGCGGCCGGTCCCGATGGTCCACGCTTTTTCCCTCCGACGATCAGCGATGGCGAGAGTCGCGAGCTTCATTCATCGGTCGCGCCGTCGCGCATCGAACAAAGGAGAGACCAGGTCGAGGGCGACATGGACATATTGATCATCGAAGACGATCCAGCGGTCTGCCAGACGATCCGCAACGCTTGGCCCAGTCCCGGCGACGTTCTTCGTTTCGTGTCGGGCTACAACCAATCGCTCGGCCTGATTCTCGGTCCGGAGCTCGCCTTCTTCGATGCGATCGTCGTCGACATCCATCTTCCGGACGGCGACGGTCTCAGCATTCTGCGGTCGATTCGGCGCACATCCTCCCTGCCGATCGTGATGATCTCGGGCTGGGGAACCGCCGAGTCGCGCGCCGACGTTTTCGACGTCGGGGCCGACGATTATCTGATGAAACCCTTGTCGGTGCGCGAGCTTCAGGCGCGTATCGCCCGGCTGGTCTCGGTGCGGGCGAGCACGTCCCGCGCCGCCGCTCCCGCCATCTTTCAGATCGGGAAAATCGTCTGCGATTTACAGATGCGGCGGCTGCGCCGACACGACCGAATGGTGGGGCTCACCGACACCGAGGGCCGCATTCTCGGCTATCTTCACGAGAACGCCGGACGCAGCTGCAGCAAGTCGGCGATCTACAAGCATGCGTTCTTTCGCGAGTATCTCTCCGGCGACAAGACCCTGGACGTGTATATCGGACGCTTGCGCGCAAAGCTTGCCAGCCTCGACAAGGACAGTGTCGCGCTGCTCCAGACGGTTCGCGGCTCCGGATACAAGCTCGAAAGCTCCGGGTCATAGGTCCTCGCGCCCGAGCCGGCGCGCCGCGTCGACCGCAGCGCGACGCGAATATGGGCGTTGCCTCGACTCCACCTGCGCTATCAACCGGCGTGTCGTCGGCGCTCTTGGCGACGTGTCGATGTCGTTCGACATGCTCATATTACGCGGCGAGCCCGATGTGACGTCAGAAGACAGCCCCGAACATGATGCGCGTGACGAGCTGGCCCGGCTGATCGATGTCCTGCACGCGACGCAGCAGCGCATCCTCGATCTGACCGAAGCGGATGCCGACGTGCTGGCGCAGGCCTCCGGCTCTCTGCTGCGGCTGCCTGTCGTTCAGGCGCATCTTCGTGATCCGGCGATCGCCCGCCGAAGCGCCGAGGCGGAACGGGACGCTATTCTCGACGCGATTCCGATGCATGCGGCGCTGCTCGGCGCCGAAGGCGACATTCGCGTCGTCAACGCCGCTTGGCGAGCCGGCGTCGCCGAAACGGGAGACGATCGAGGCTGTCGCGTCGGGGACGACTATCTCGATTTCTGGCGGTGGGAGAACTCATGCGGCTGCGCCGATGCGGCCGAGGCGATTACGGCGATCGAGGCCGTTCTCGATCGCCGGCGCGGGAGCTTCAGCCAGGATTGCCACATCGCATCGCTCTCCTCGCGCGTCTGGCTTCGACTGATCGTCGCGCCTCTGACAGACGACGTATCCGGGGGCGCGCTCGTCCTTCATATCGACATCACCGACGACAGGCTGACGCGAGAGGGTCGGCAGGAGATCGGGGAGGCTCTCGAGACCTTGATCGACCGATCGCCGCTCGCGATCCTCGTCTATAAGAATTTCGCGCCCATCGCCGCCAACAAGGCGCTGGCGGATCTCCTCGGCTATGCCGACGAGCGCGGGATCCTCGCCTGGACCGATCTGCGCGTCGCGCTGCTTCGACATCTGACGCCCGACACCCATCAGCGCTTGACGGTCCATCTGACCACTCTCGCGCATGCGCGGCCCGCGCCGGCGCGATTCGATTTCACGGCGCGGAAGCTCGGCGGCGCGCGGCTCGACCTCGAGCTGCGGGTCGCCGCTATAAAATGGCGCGATCAGCGCGCCTTTTGCGCGATGATCACCGATGTGACGCAGCAGCGAGCCGCCGATGAACGGCTTCAACACATGCAGCGTCTCGACGCGCTCGGCCAGCTCACCGGCGGCGTCGCCCACGACTTCAACAATCTACTGACGGTCATCATGGGCAATGCCGAAGCGCTCGAGGCGGGCCTCGTGGCGGACGATCCGCGTCGCAGCTGGGCCGAGCTGGTGCGCGTCACCGCGCAGAAGGCCGCCGCCGTCACGAGCCGGCTGCTCGCGTTCGCGAGGCGGCGGCCGCTCGAACCGAGCGTGATCGACGTGGCGGAAGTCGTCGCCGGATTGACATCTTTCCTCGACCGCGTGATCGGGAGCCGCATCGCCATTTGCTCCATCAGCACCGGCGCGCCGCTCTATATTCAGGCGGACGTCTCACAATTCGAGAACGCAATTCTCAACCTCTGCCTCAACTCCCGTGACGCCATGCCGAATGGCGGCTCGATCATCATAGAGGCGGCGGATGTCGAGATCGGCTCCGCGCAACCATCCGAGCCCGCCGATCTGCCTCCCGGCCGCTATGTGTCGATCACCGTCGCCGACACCGGCCACGGCATGGATCGCGAGACGCTGTCCCGGGCCGTGGAGCCATTCTTCACGACGAAGGAGACCGAGAACGGAACCGGGCTCGGCCTCAGCATGGTCGTCGACTTCGTCGAGCAGTGCATGGGCGCCGTGTCGATCGCCTCCGAGCCCGGAAAGGGCACGAATGTGCAGCTCTGGTTTCCCCGGCAGAAGATCGATGTCCGCGAGCAATGCTTCGACGCGGACGACGATGTGCAATAGCAGACTTCACCGCAGCCGCGTCGAAACCGTTCCTTCGCCGCCGAAATGCGGCCTCGGCCTGTCCTCGATAGCGCGATTACCGCTCTGCGAACGCGATAGCGGCGGCTTCATCCGACTGTCGATAACGCAAGCGACACTATTCGGAAACGCCAGCCCGATCGATGAAGCGACAGCGCCGCAACGATCGCCGCCGACGCCGCATAGCCGCCGACGATCGATAGGACGATGCGCGGGACGACGACGGCTGCGAGCGCTTTTGCTCGGCGCGCCGTCGAGGCTCCACCATCGACGAGCGCGCCGGCTCGATCCGCATCAAGAGCTCACCGTCGTCGACAGCAGGAAGGATCCGGCGCGAAGGGAAGGATTCATTTTGCGTCGAACGCGCGTGCGAGGTTGGCGCGCCGATCAGGCGCTTGCTCTCGATCGAACACTCTGGCCAATGTTCGCGACGACCATCCCTCGACTTGGTTCGGCGGTCGAGTGGACGGCGTCATGCTTGCCGAACGAAACAGTCGGGAGGCGCCTCGTCGATAATCGAACCGTTTTCAAAAGTCGACGCTGGTCGACAGCAGAAAGCGGCGCGGCGCGCCCGAGGACAGATAAGCGCCGCCGGCCGGGGCGGCGGCCTGCCAATAGCTCCTGTCGAATGCGTTCTCCACATTGAGGCGGATGACGATCGGCACGCCATATGATTCGAATTTGTAGCGCATGCCGAAATCGAAGCGCGCCCAATCCGGGATTTGTTGAGTGTTGGCGATGTCGACATATTGGCTGCCAGTATAGATGACGCGCCCCGACAGGGTCAGGCCGCCGACGAAGGGCGTGTCCCATTCCCCGCCGAGATTGAGCTGCACATGGGGCGCGCCCGTCGCCACATTGCCGTCATAGGCGCCTTTGGCCGTCTTGGTGAGCACGCCGTCGAGCAGGGTCAGGCCGCCGATGAAGCGCACCGCATCGGTCAATTGCCCATAGCTGTTGAGCTCGACGCCGCGATTGCGCTGCGCGCCGTCGGCGGAATAAGTGTTGGTCGCGCTATTGGCCAAGCCGCTCGGCTGCGTGATCTCGAACCAGGAGACAGTGCTGATGATGCGGCCCCAATCCACCTTGACGCCCAGTTCATATTGCGTCGAGATGTAGGGCGGCAAAATCTCCCCGGCGTTGACGTAATTCGACGCGACGACCGCGCCCTGCTGCAATCCCTGGATATAATTGCCGTAAAAAGAAATGTTCTGCTCGGGCTTGAGCACCAGTCCTACCGCTGGGCTGAGAGCGCTCTTCTGGTATCGCGACGTGATCGCTCCAGTGGCGGTGTTGTAGTTGCGCGCCTCGATCTGCTGCTCTCGCAGCCCTGCGATAATCTGCACGCGCTCGTCCAGCACGGACATGACATCGGCGAAAGCCAAGCTCGAGAGAACGCCGTCGCTGTTTCTCGGCACGGAAATATCCGGGATCGCCGGGCGCGACACGAATGTTGGATAATAGAGGTTCGACGAGATCGAGGCCACGGTCGAGAGAGCGCCTCCCAGCTCGGAATAGAAGCGAGTGCCGGTCGCCGTCACTTCATGATCGATGAATCCCGTGGCGAAGCGGCCGTGCAGGCGAAGCTCTTGCGAGGACGCATCCGCATAGGACGGATAGGTCCAGACATTGTCGACGAAGTTGCCGTTATTGTTGGCGATCAGAGGGTTGGACCAGAGGTATTTCGCGTCATAGCCCCGTCCCCCGACGGCGAACGAAGCGGTCCAATCCGGGGAGAGATCATATTCGCCGCGCATCATGCCGAAAAATTCGGTGACATCGGCATAGCTCCACGGCTGCGACCAGTTCGACGTCGATTTCGGCGCCGCCGGAACCGGAAGACCGCTGCTCAGTCCGACGATGCGGATCGGCGAGTCCATATGCTGGCGCTGATAGCCGAGATCGGCGGAAAGGCGCATCCGGTCGCCGCGATAATCGAGACCGAGAAAAGTCCCCACTAGCTCCTGCTTCTGCCGATCGACGGCGGTGTCGCCTTTGCGGTAGACGCCGTTGAAGCGCACGCCGAATTGCTTGTCCTCGCCGAAGCGACGGCCGATGTCCACCGTTACCCCCGGCTGAAGGTTCGAATAATAGCTCGCGGTCAGGCGCGTCAGCGGCTCGTCGCCTGCGCGCTTTGGAACCACATTGACCGCGCCGCCGACACTGCCGAACGGCGGCACGCCATTGAGCAGAGCGCTCGGACCTTTGAGAATTTCGATGCGCTCCGCGAACTCCACGGCCGGGTTCTGCGTCGGCACGACTCCGTAGAGACCGTTCATGGATATATCCCAAGGGTTGATCGAAAAGCCACGTATATTGAATCCCGTATTGAAGGTCGCACTCGGCCAGTTGGGCCGCACGGATGCATCATTCGCGGTCACATCGGCGATGGTGCGCGCCTGCTGATCCATGATTGTCTGCGCCGTATAGCTCGTCTGGTTGAACGGCGTGTCCATCACATCGCGATTGCCGAGCATGCCGAGTTGACCGCCGGTCGCCACCAGTCCGCCCGCATAGGGCGCGGGAACAGCGCCGATCATCGCGTTGCGGTTCGGCGCCGGTTTCGGCGCGGCGATGTCGATCGGGTCGAGCGGCGTCGCGCCCTCCTCGGTTTTCTCGATCTCCGCGGCGCTCGCGCGGAACATGCGCATCATGCGTTCATTCGACAGCCGTGCGGCGAGGCCGGTGCGGCGAGAAGCCGCGCGAGTCCGTTCTGCGCCGTGAATGAGCCGTCGACCCCTTGCGTGCGCATTCCGCTCGCTATGGCGCCGTCGAAGATCAGATCGCAGCCCGTGGCGCGCGAGAAGGCCACAATTGCGCTCGACAGCGGTTGTGGCGCAATGGCGAAGCGAATGAGCGTCGCGCTCGTCGCCGGATCGGGAAGCGGCACGACGTCCTTCACTTGCGCGCGCGACGCTGTGGCGTGCAACGTCGACGACGCCAGAACAATGATCGTCACTGCTTTCGACGCAGAATTGCGCAGCCCCGATGTCCTCATCTCTCGAACCCTCGAACAGGTGACGGCGGCATGGCGCCGGCCGTCCTCGGGGATTGAGACGAGGGCCGGCGCGACATATCTGAAAAAGCGTCGGATGTTTCTTCTGGAATCGTTACAAGGCGCGCGTCAGGCGGCGAAGATCAGCGTCAGATAGTGCGTCAGCCTCACGGTCCGGATCGGCAGGGCGTCTTCCAGCCGCCTCGACGATCGCGGCGGATCGCGCGACATCGACGATGAGCGTGACAGGACGATCGGCGATCTCTGCGCTTGCGAGGACGAGCTTGCCCGGCCGCCAGCGATCGAGCGCGGCGATCACGCGTCGCAGCGGCTGCGAGACGAACACCAGCCGCCCGTCCCGCCAGGCCGTTTCGACGGCCGGTCGACATCCTCACGGGTCGATGCGCCTTCCATAGGCGACCCGCCGCCCCGGGCCGAGCAGCGTCCGCTGCGCGCCGAGACGGACGGCGGCGTCGCGCTCGGCGACGGTCACGCGCACGTCGTCGTCCGCAATATAGTCGACATTGAACGCGGCCTCGCGCGTCTCGATGCGGCCGGCCGCGGCCTCGACATCGAAGCCACGCGCCTCGTCGCGGGCGACGGAAAAAAAAACGCCTCGCCGTAATGGAGCCTGACGCGCCGCAGGCTCGCGCCGAATTCGATCGACATCGCCGTCGACGCGGAGAGTTCCACTGTGGATGGTCCGGGAGCGCGACGCTCTTGCTTCGCCGGCGCCGGTCCGATGATCGGCGAGCCAATGCTGGCGATGCGCGAGCCAGCCTCCGCCGCCGCCCGCCGCGACGAGCAGCGCGGTCTTGCCGAAGCGCGCGGCGGGTCAGCTTTGCGCGCGCCGCGCGACGGGCGCCCGCGACGAGGGGAGATCGGCGGCGCCGGACCACAGCCGCTCGACATCGGCGTAGGCCGCGCGACGACGCGGATCGCTCTCCAGCCAGCGCCGGAACGTCGCGTCGTCGGCGCCCGCCGCGCCGTCGGCGTGCCGGATCATGAACCAGTCGACCGCTTCGCGCGATATCGGATCGAGGTCGTCCTCGAAACCATCGCCGTCGCTTCGATCCGCCGAGTCACCCATGCGCGCGCGCTCCTCGGGCGACGCCCGATCCTGTCGCCGATAGAGAAGACGAAGCGCGGCGGAAAAATTCTGATCGCATCGGCAAAAATCACACGCGCGCGCGATCGAGCGCGGCTTTGAGACGCATCATCACCCGCGCCATCTGGCTGAAGGCCGTTTGCGGCGGAATGTTCAAGCTGCGGCCGATCTCCTCGAAGGTCTTCCCCTCGAGCCGCGCGAGGAACACATTGCGCGGCGTCTCGGGCGTTCGGCTCAGCGCCTCCTGCAAGATCGCCAGCTCCTGGCGCGACAGCACCACACGCTCGGGCGAAGGCGCGTCGTCGGCGAGGCGGCCGAGCGCCTCCTCGCCGTCGTCGACGAAGCGCAACGCGCGACGCCGACGCGCATGGTCGATCGAGAGATTGCCCGCGGTGCGGAAAAGATAGGCCTGAGGATTGGCGATCGGCGCGTTCGGGCCCAGCGACAGGAGACGAAGAAAGGCCTCTTGCGTCAGATCGGCGGCGCTGTCCGGCGACGCCCCGCGGCGGCGCAGAAAGCGTCGCAGCTCCTCGCTGTGCCGCCGAAACAGGTCTTGAACATCGAACGCCACGGCGAACCTTTTCCCGGCCGCGGGAAAGGAAGCCCGCTCCCTCGCGCCCCCGGACTGGCCGAGCTTAAGTCAATGATGCGTCGCGGACAATGTCGCCTGTTTGGAAGTATTATAAACGCTGCTCCGTGTCGCGATCGCGCATGTGCGAGAAGAGGCCTCGAGGCATGGACTCCGCACGCAGCGATCTCGGCTGCCGGTGGCGGCGCGATCGCTCGGCCACAAAGCGGCCGGTGTGGAATCGTAGCCGCCGCCCTGGTGCATCGCGTCATCCCATTCGACATCTCCCAAGAGCGAGCCTTCAGGCTCGCTATTCCGCCCACCGGCTCGAAAAATCGTAAGCCGTCAGAACTGGACGGCAGCCGAGAATGCGACCGTGCGCGGCGCGCCGAGGTAATAGGCATTGGCCCAATACGCATTGTTGGTGACATTGCTCGCATTCACGCGGAAGGTCACCGGCAGCTCCATGACCGTCGTCTCATAGCGCGCGCCGAGGTCGAGCGTGGTGTAGCTGGGCAGACGATCGGTGTTGGCGTCGTCGCCCCATTGCTCGCCGGTGTGGAAGACTCCGGCGACGAAGGTCAGGCCCGGGATGGGCAGCGAATATTCGGAATAGAGCTTGGCCGTGAAATTGGCCACGTTGATCGGGTCCTTGCCGTCGTAGGAGCCGCCGCTGATCTTGGCGTCGAGCACAGTGAGGCCGCCATAGATCGCCAGCTCGGGGATCGGCTTGCCGCTGACGGCGAGCTCGAAGCCCTTGTGGCGCTCGCGTCCGTCCTGAGTGTAGATGTTGCTGCTATTGGTGAGCTCATAGGCTTTCTCGATATCGAAGAGAGCCGTGGTCAGCAGCACGCCGCCGACTTCCGCCTTCACGCCCAGCTCCTTCTGCTTGCTGATCATGGGCGGCATGATGGCATAGGCGTTGGCCGCGGTGGCGGGCGCCTGCCCGCCCGTTTCCAGCCCTTCGATATACGAACCGTAGAAGGTGACCGAAGGAATGGGCTTGAACATCAAGGACGCGGACGGCGCGTTGTACGATCGGTCGTAATCCGGCTGCGTCCTCACGCCCGAGGCGTTGAAGCTCTGCGTTTTGATCGTGCTGCGGTTGATCCCCAGCAGAGCCGACCATTGCGAGCCGAATTGGATCTCATCGCCGATCAGTAGATTCTCATTCGTCATCTGATCGCTGTAGTATGATGAGACATTGTACGGCGCCGTGGTGAGAAGCTGGAACGCCGGCTCGGATACGAAAGTCGGACCCATCATGGAATAGGGACCCTGATAGCCCGTGTGTGGGGCATAGGTCGTGGTCCAGTTCGTGGTCGAATAGGTGTAGTAACCGGCCGTCACCTTATGCGCCAGCGGCCCGGTGTCGAAGCCGACATCGGCGAGCAGCTGGCCGCCCTCGTCGTTAAATCTCGTCGCGCCGGAGCGCTGCCGGAGCTGCTCGTAGACGCCCGCTGCGGGCACGTAATTCATCGTATGGTCCTGCACGGGACGGTCGATGTCGCTGAGCGCGCCGGCCGCGCGCAGGGTCACATTGTCGAAGGGCGTATAGGTCAGCTTGGCGATCAGATTGGCGGAAGAGAACTCGTCCTTGATCCACGTCTGCGACCAGTTCTTGGACGGGTTCGGGACCACGCTGTGCGGCACGTCGTGGTACCAATAGGAATTCGGGCTGGTCGTTTTGTAATGGTTATGAACCCCGTTGAACTCGAACAGCAGTTTGTCGGCGATTTGCCAATCGAGCGCGCCGCTGACCAGGAAACGGTCGATCTTCTGGTAATCGATCGGCGTGCCGCCGTCCTGCTTGACGATATTGAGGCGATAGCCGAGGCTCCCGGCGTCGTCGACGCGTCCGCCGAAATCGCCATGCACGTAATATTGATCGCCACCATAATTGCCCAGGGTCAATTGATTGAAGCGCTCGATCGTCGGACGCTTGTAGACGTAGTTGATCATGCCGGCCGGAGACGCCGCGCCATACATGAATCCGGAGAGCCCGCTCAGGACCTCGACACGTTCCTTGTCTTCCAGCACCTGGGCGAAATTGGTCGCGCGGCGCAAGCCGTCCTCGGCGCGTTCGCTGGTGTTGAAGCCGCGGATCGTCACCACCGGCGTCCAACCGGCGCCCTGCGGGGTGAGGGTGCGGGTGAAGGGATTGAGCTTGAAGACATCGTCAGGCGACATGGCCTGAATGTTGCGGATCAGCTCCTGCGACGTCACAGAGACTGCGAAGGGCGTGTCCAGCAAGGAACGGCGGCCGAGCGCTCCCAGCGAGGACACCGATTTGACCCGATAGCCGTCGGCGGCCTTGCCCTCGGACGCCAGAGAGTGGTTCGCCGTCGCTTCGGCGCCCACATCGATCGGATCGAGCGGCACCGCGCCATCCGGCGCTTCGGTCGCGAGCGCGAGCGGGCTCGGCCGTTCTATCGTCACCATGTTGGCCGCTGTCACATGATACGAGACGCTCGAGCCGGCGAGAATCCGCGCGAGCGCTTGCAGCGGCGTCGCCGGGCCTTTGACGCCGGGCGATTTGAGTCCGCGCAGCTCGCTCGTGCGATAGGCGAGCTGCATTCCGGATTGGTCGGCGAATTGCCGTAGCGCAGTCGAGAGGGATTGCGGCGCGATGTCGAAGTCTCGTGATTGCGCGGCGGATTGGGCGACGGCCGACGCGATGCCTGCGGCGTCGACTATTCCCGCGCTCAGCATCGTCGTCGCCAGCAGCGTCGCGGCGCGTCCTGCGCGAGCGCTTCGGCGCGTCTCTCCACGCCATTCATTGCCTGCCGACATGATTGCCCCCATTGTCGTTCTTCATGCGGGCGGCGGCTTCGCGCGCCCTTCACAGGAGAGACGCGCGAGGGGGCGATCCACCTTAAGATGAAGCGCGCGATCTTTTCGGCAGATGAGAAGTCTTCTAACCGACGAGGATCATCACGCCGGGAATGCGCCGCGCCGTGAGGCCCTGCGTCCGTGCGAGCGCTGCGACGGCGGCGCCCGCCTGACGGATCGAGACGATCGCGCTGACTGGATCCTGCGCGCGGCTGCGATTGGTCAGCACGATCGACTCGGGCACATAGCGTCCGAGCTCGGCCAGCGCGTCGGCGAAAGGCCGGCCGTCGAAAATCACCCGGCCGGACCGCCAGGCGAGTGTCTGCTCGACATCGACGACGACGGGCGGACCAGGCGCGCGGCCGCGAACATAGCGCGTCTGCCGGCCTTCTCCGATCTCGAGCGCGGACATCCGCGACATCGGCGGCGCATCGGCGACGGCCGGACAGAACACCAGCGCCGCGCCGCGCGCGACGGTGACGGTCGCCGCATCGCCGAGCGCCCGCATGGCGAAAGCGGCGTCGACGGCGTCGGCGCCCCCGTCCAGAGCCGCGACGCGAAACGGCGCGTCGCCGCCCGGAGCGATGTCGAACAGAGCTTCCCCTCGCAACAATTCGACGAGGCGCAGGCCCGGACGAAAGCAAAGCGCCAAAGCGCTGTCGGTGTCGAGCGTGACGCGCGTGCCGTCGGGAAGCGAAAGCTCCGCCTGCTCGCCGACCGCGGTCCGATAATCCGCCGTCAGCAACAGCGCGATTTTCGGTGCGGCGACCGCCGCGATGGATGCGGCGGCGGCGCCCGTCAGCACGGCGCGCCGTCCCAAGCGTCTTTGCGCCGGCGGGGTCGGAAGGCGATCCGCGCGCGGATCGACGGCGTCGAGCCGTCGCCAGAACTCCCGCTCGCGGGAAAAAGCGCGCGCATGCTCGTGGGAGGCTTCGCGCCACGCCTTGAAACGCGCCAGCTCGGCGTCGGTCGTGTTTCCGGAGGCGAGACGGACGACCCAATCCCGCGCGTCCTTCGCGGCGCGATCGCCGACGGCCTTTTCTTTTCCGCTCTCGTCCATGATCTCGCGATTCGCAGTCGGGGGGCGATCACAGTCGCGAGCCGAGACCGCCCATTGGAGCGTTTCTACCCTAAAGACGCGCGAGACGGCGTCCGCTCCGACCTCCGAAGGAGAATATTTTTAAAAAAAGTCAGTCCGGAAGGTGGTGGCGCATGCCGGACAAATGCTCGAGCGCGCGACGGATGTGATAATAGACGGACGAGTCGGAGATGCGCAGCTCCGCCGCGATCTCGCGATGCGTCTTGCCCTCGAACCGATTCATCAGAAAGACGCGCCGCGTCTGGTCGGGCAGGGCGTCGATCGCCGCGGCGAGCATATCGGCCGCCTCGCGTCCGATCAATATGCGCTCGGGCGAAAGCTCGTCTTCCGTGTCGAACAGAAGCTCGCGAATTTCCGCGTCGATTGAACGGCGCCGGCGATCCTTGCGCAGATAATCGAGCGCCGTGTTGCGGGCGACGCTGCGAACGAAGGCGGCCGGATCGTCGATGGCGCCCTCGGCGCCACGCTGCGCCAGCTTCAGCCAGGTGTCCTGTAGGACATCTGCCGCCTCGGCGGTCTTCATGCGGCTTTGGATGGTCGCCTCGATCCGCGACCGCTCGGCGCCGAAAACGCTCAGGAGCCGCGTGAGGGGAAGCCGCTTGACCATGACGGAAGACGCCGGACGCCGACATGCCAACGCCAGGCGCTCTCTCGCAAACGACAGGCTGACGCTTCATTTCGTATTCCCTCGCAAATCGACCGACAAGCCGTAATGATTGGATCTCTTCCAATGTGATCCGCCGGTGTGCGCTCGCGTCGCAAGCGAACGCGCTGAATTTTTTTTGGCGGTCGAATGAGAAAGTTCGTCGCTTCGAACGTCTAATGTCAGGGAACGATCCCGCGTTATCGCAGTAGGCGGCGCGCC
Source organism: Methylosinus trichosporium OB3b (assembly GCF_002752655.1). Taxonomy (NCBI): domain Bacteria; kingdom Pseudomonadati; phylum Pseudomonadota; class Alphaproteobacteria; order Hyphomicrobiales; family Methylocystaceae; genus Methylosinus; species Methylosinus trichosporium. The sequence continues at coordinate 166,147 of NZ_CP023738.1, forward strand.
GATCGCCGGATTTTTCGTCGAGAGCGCTCGAACGCGCGCCATGAGGTCGACATGACCCCGAAGACTTTGCGGTTCTGGTCCGGCACGCACAAATGGACGAGCCTCATCTGCACGCTTTTCCTTCTCGTCATCTGCCTAACCGGCCTGCCGCTGATATTTCACGAGGAGATCGGCGATTGGCTTTCGGACGATCCGCCCTATGCGGTCCTGCCCGCCGATGCGCCGCGCGCGAATCTCGACACGCTGGTCGACGCCGCGCTCGCCCGTTACCGCGGCGAGATTGTCCGCTCGATGTTCATCGACGACGACGAGCCCAAGGTCGTCGTCACGCTGGCGCCCTCCATGGACGCGGAGCCGCGAGAGAATCATTGGCTGAGATTCGACGCCCGCACAGGCGAGCTGCTGAAGGATGGAATCGCGACGCGCGACCAGCTGACCTTCATGCGTGTGATGCTGCGCTTGCACGTCGATCTCTTCGCGGATCTTCCCGGCGGGCTGTTCCTCGGCTTCATGGGGCTGCTGTTCGTCGTCGCCCTCGTGTCGGGCGTCGTGCTCTATGCGCCGTTCATGAGCAAGCTCGAGTTCGGCGCGCTGCGGTGGCGACGAAATTCGCGCATCCTCTGGCTCGACATGCACAACCTTCTCGGCGTGGCGACGCTCGCATGGGCGCTCGCGATCGGCGCCACCGGGGTCGTCAACGAGCTGTCCCGGCCTTTGTTCCTGCTCTGGCAGGCGACCGATGTCGCGGCGATATTGGCTCCCTATCAGGGCACGGCGCCGCCCGTCCGGCTGAGTCCGGTCCAGGCGGCCTTCGACACGGTTCGTGAGGCCGTGCCGAACCGAACGCTCACCAGCATCATCTTTCCGACCACGCGCCTCGGCAGCCCGCATCATTACGTGATCTGGACCAAAGGCGACACGCCTTTGACCTCGCGCCTTTTTCAGCCGGCGATGATCGACGCCGCGACCGGGGAGCTCACCCTCGTCGCCGAGCTGCCCTGGTACCTGAAGGCGCTCGAGGTCTCACGCCCGCTGCATTTCGGCGACTACGCCGGCATGCCGCTCAAGATCATCTGGGCCATCCTCGACGTGGCGACAATCTTCGTCATCGGCGGCGGGCTCTATCTCTGGGCGGCGCGCCGCCGGACGCCGGTCTCCTCGCGCCTCGCCGAAGCGCAGCCGGACGCATTGGACACAAGGTCGGAGGCCGCCGAATGAAGCGGACGAATTTTTCCTCGCGCGAGAAAAGCTTGCGCGACATTTTCGCCATCCCGCTCGTTCTCGCGGCGCTGACCGTCTTTGGTCTGCTCGCGGCTCTGCTTGGCGATGGAGACGGCTGGCGCGTTCTCTCGTGGGTGGCGCTCGCAGCGCCGATCGGCGTCATCCTTCGTCAGGCGGCCTTCGGCGGCGCGCGACGAGAGCGAGCCGTTCGCAGGCGTCCGACAGAGCGGGCGTGAGCTCGCAGAACAGCCGATGGCTCGCCGAGGCGACCTGGCCTTCAGCGTCCGCATCTTGCGAATCTGCGCGGCGTCGACCTTCGCAGTGATGGCGCGCGTCGAAAGAGGACTTGGAGATTGCGTTCTGCGGCCGCGATTGCGTGTTGGGGTCGCGCTGCGTGAACGTGAATTCCGCCATCGGCTGCTGCTGGGCGAGCTGGGCGTTCAATCGTGACAAAGGCGCGAAAGGACGCGGCGCGGCGTCGGACGAGGCGCAGGGCGCGAGGCCGACGCCTTTGCGGTCTGCGAAGGGGCGCGCCATTGTCGTGACTGAACGAAGGCGCGCGCCGATGAAGAGAAGTTCGCATGAGACTCGAAATCGAAAGTCCTCGCGCCGGCCATCAATCGTTAGAAGCGATTGCTATGATTTTTAACGCGTCCAAGATGCGCTCCGGGCGCCAGCGTCGGATGTGACGCTGGACGCCGTCACGGCGTCTCGCAGAGATCCGAGGCCGACGAGCGCCCCATAATGTGATCGCGCGAGGGGTTCGTACGCGTCACCATCGATATTTCAGTGTCGCGAGAACAGTGCGCCCCATGCCGTAATAGCAAACGCCGATCGAGCTGCAGCCCCCTACATAGGTCCGATCGAACAGATTGCTGGCGTTGACCTGTAGCTCCATGTTCTTCAAATCGGGGTGAAGCCTGTCGAGCCGGTAGCGAACCATCGCATCTGCGACGGCGTAGCCGGGCGCCTTGAACGTGTTGGACGTGTCGCCATAGGTCCAGCCGACATAGCGCACGCCACCGCCCAGTGTGAGACCCGACAATGCATCGGCGCCGAACGTGTAATCGAGCCATCCCGAAGCCGCGTCGCGCGGTGCGTACAGCGGCGTCTTTCCGAGTGTCTTGTCGGTCGCTTTGGTCACTTCCACGTTGTTGTGCGTGTACGACACGATTGCGTTGAGCCCTTCCGTCAGGCTCATGACGCCCGTCACCTCGATTCCGCGGGATCGAATCTGGCCTGTCTGCACATTCGCGAACAGATGCGTCGGATCGGGATCGGGAGTAAGCACATTGTTTTTTTCGATATCGAAAGCCGATACAGTGACGTAGGCATTGTAGCCGGGCGGCTTGTATTTGACGCCCGCCTCATATTGCTCACCGGTGGTCGGGTCGAATGGCTTTCCGCCGAAATCGACGCCGGTCGTCGGGAAAAACGAGGTCGAATAGCTGAAATATGGCGAGACGCCGTTCAGAAACTCATACAGCGCTCCCGCACGCCATGTGAGCGCGCGGTCCCATTTGTGCGTAACCTTATTGTCCGAGAGATGGTTGGTCGTGTCCAGATCGGCCCAGTCGCGCCGAAGACCAGCCATCACATGGAGTCCGGCCCAGCTCATTTGATCCTGGACGTATAGGCCCGTCTGATTCAGAATTTGGGTCTGGTCCTGATAAAAAGTGGGAACGGGAATGCTTTGATAATAGACAGGGGCATAGGCGTCGAGCGAAGGCGCGGAGCCGACGCCGACCCGATTCGTATCGGCGACATGCTGATAGTCTAATCCGAGCAACGCGTGATGCGCGATCACCCCGGTGGTGAATGTGGCCTCGATCTGGTTGTCGTTCGTCAGCGCCCCGAGCGACTCGAGATTGTATCGTGTGTAGCGGTTGATGATTCTGTCGGAGCCAGCCGCATAGCCTATGCCGAAAACGTCCTTATAAGTCCCTGCGATTTCGAAGAAGCGCATATTCTGCCGGACTGTCCAAACGTCGTCAAAACGATGCTCGAACGCGTAGCCGATGTAATATTGCGTGCGATCAAAAGTATTGAACGTCGGGTCGCCGTCGAAGAAGCTCCGCGGAAGCTTCCCATTTTGATTGAGGAACAGTGACCCAGACGCTGGCACGATATTATAGAAGCGTCCCCCGGGATCATCGCTCTGGTAGCTTCCATAGACGGTGAGTTTGGTGTCGGCGTCCGGACGCCACGTGAATGACGGTGCGATGGCGGCGCGTCTATTATGCACAAAATCGACTTGGGAATCCGAATCTCGCATGGCCCCTGTGAGACGATAGATGAATTGACCGTCATGATCGAGGCGTCCGCCGATGTCGAAAGCGCCGAGCAGCCCTTTGTAGCTGCCGCCTTGCAGCTGAATTTCGCCGAACGAGCGGTCGATTGGCGTCTTGCTGGTCATGTTCACGATTCCACCCGGGCTACTCTGACCGTACAGAACCGAGGCGGGTCCCTTCAGGACGTCGATGCGTTCGAGCAGATAAGGGTCGAGCCGGACGTTTGCGAACCCGACGCCATAGGGGAGTTTCAATCCGTCGAGATATTGGATGCCTCCGCCATCGGCGTCGCTGAAGCCACGGATATATATGGCGTCGTGATTCTGGATGCCGAGCGCCTCGGAAACGACCCCCGAGGTGTATCTGAGGGCTTGCGACATCGACTGTGGCTGCTGATCCTCGATCTGCTCCCGCGTGATGACAGAGATCGACTGCGGCGTCTCGATGATCGGTGTGTCTGTCTTGGTGGCCGTCGCGCTGCCGCGCGCGACATAGCCGTCGACTGGGCCCCGGGCGCTCTCGGGCGCCGCCGCCCCGACGTCGATCGGTTCGAGCGCGGTCGCGCCATCCGCCGCCGCCTCATCGCCGCCGCCCAGCCGCTCGATCGTCACCGCGCCGGCGCCTGAGAAGCGATAGGAAAGACCCGTGCCGCTCAACAGACGACCGAGCGCCGCCCCGGGCGAAAGCTCCCCCGAGGCGCCCGGCGAGCGCAGGCCGGCGGCGATCGCCGGGCGATAGGCGACCTGCAATCCCGCTTGCCGGCCGAAGGCGGCGAGCGCGCGCGATAATGAGCCGGCGGGAATGTCGAAGCGCCGGCTCGCGCTCGATTGCGCGCACGCGATCTGCACACCGGCCATCATCGCCGACGAGGCGCATGTCGCCGACAAGAGCACCAAGGCGATCTTCGTCGTTTTATTCTTACGCGTCCGACGCGCCGCCGTCCCGGCATTCATCGTGCTCATCACACCCGTTCTCCCGCTCGCTTCGCCGGGCGGCGCTATCTTGCGCGCGTCGCCTCTTGCGAGGAGAAACGTGAACGGAGCTGCAAATTCCTGCGCCTTTGGAAGCCTTCTAAAAGCGCGAGATCACGGTGAGATAGGGGGTGAGCATGCGCACCACGCCGCCGAAGGGGGACACGACGGCCTCGAGCGCCGCGCGCGGATCGCGCAGATCGAAGGCGCCGCTCACCCGCTCGCCGCCGAAGTAAGGATCCGCGAGAAGAATGCGGCCCGGACGCCAACGCGATATGCGCGCGACGAGCGCCGAGACGGTCTCGTCATTGGCGAACATCCATCCGTCACGCCAGGCGGCGATCTGCACGCTCTCCCGGCGTCCGCTCTCGATCGCCGAACGGCCGGCGTCGAAGGTCAGCCAATCGCCGGCGGCAAGCCGCGCCGACCGCGTCGCCGCCTCGGCGAGATCGATGCGGACGAGACCATGGTCGACGCAAACGGACAGGCGTCCCGCATCATTGCTCATTTCGAACGCCGTGCCGAGCGCCGTCGCGGCCAGTTGCTCCGAGGCGACGCGGAACGGACGGCGCGCGTCGGGGGCGATCTCGAAGAACGCCATTCCCGCGAGCAGCTCGACGTCGCGCGCGTCGGCGGTGAAAGCGAGGCGGATGGCGCTCGCGGGGCCGAGCGTCGCCGCGCTGCCGTCGGCGAGCATGACGCGGCGCGTCTCGCCCGCCTCGGTGATGTGATCGGCCTTCGCCCGCAGCAGCAGCTGAGGCGCGGCGAGCCCGCCGACCGCCGCCGCCGCGGCGCCGCCCGCCAGCAGCAGACGCCGCGAGACGAGGCCGCGCGCCGCCGGCTCCGCCTCCCGGCGCGCGGCGAGGACCTGTCCGCTCAATCCGTGAATCTCGCACGCCTCGGACCAGGCGGCGGCATGCACAGGACTGCGCCGCCGCCACCCCCGGATCATGTCGAGCGTGACGGGATTGAGCGGATCGTTCTGCAGCCGTATGACGAGATCGAGCGCCTCGTCCCACAGCCTGTCGTCCTGATGCGAGGAGCGTTCCATCCTGCTCTGAGCCCACCGGCGCCGCCGGGCCCGGCGGCTCGCTCATATATTCATAATGCAAGAGACGCGGCAATTTCCCGCGAATGTCGTCCGCTCAATCCTCGTCGGCGCGCAGGCGGCCGCGAATATGATGGTAGGCGTCCTTGATCAGCACCGCCGTGCGCGAGGTGGAGAGGCCGAGCTCCACCCCGATCTCGGCGATGGTCCGTTCGCCGAGCCGGTGCATCTCGAAAGCGCGCCGCGTGCGCTCGGGCAATTCGTCGAGCGCGGCGGCGACCGCCGCGAGCTTCTGGCGGTCCGACAGCCGCGTCTCCTGCGACGGCGCCGGATCGGGCGTCGCTTCGAACCTCTCGATCTCCCCGCCGACGAAAGGCGAATGGCCCTCGCGCCGGCCGAGGTCGATGGACAGATTGCGAGCGACGCGCAGCAGATAGCCGCGCGGATTGTCGACGACAGCCTCCGAGCGCATTCCCAGCGCCAGAACGCGTAGAAATGTCTCCTGCGCAATGTCCGCGGCCGCCTCCGACGACAGCCCGCGGCGGCGGAGAGCCTTCGTCACATCGGCGTTGTAGCGCCGGAACAAGATCGACAGATCCCGCATCACCCTTGGTCCGCTCGATCGGCGAGCGCGCGTCCGCCGCGGATCGTCGCATCGACGGAATCAGCGACGGCGTGAGCCGCGGCAGAACTCATGAGCGCCACTCGCTTCACTGCGCCGCCGACCATTCGGACGGCTCGGACTGAACGTTAGGCCGCAGGGAATTGCTTGGCAAATGCAATAGTTTGCAGAGCTTCCAAAGTCGGACCGGCTCGATCGGCGGTTATCGTTCCACTCCTCGGCGCGGGGTCTCATCCTCGGCCGCGGCGAGACTCGAGCGATGCGCGAGCGCTCTCTGCAGAGCACACGGAAAGTGAGGAAGACCCCGCTAAAGGCAATTCAATTGCTCCGCTTCATCCATCAGATCACAGCTCACGCCCTGTATCGCCGCGGCGCTTTTTCGACACGGCCGTCTGGCGGCAGTTTTCCGATCTGCACACGGACCTTTGGATCTATTTCGAGCAGACGACGGAGCGGCTGATCAAAGAGTCGATCTGCTCCGATACGAGGGACGCGGAGACGGCGAGCGAGCCGAGCCTGTTGGCTTGATCGTCGCGCGGAGGGCGGCGGCGCAGCTCTGGACGACACATTCGGTTCAGTCGCCGTCAGTGGAACCCTTGCGCGGATCGTGAACGACAGACGGCTCGTCGGGAAGCGCTCCAGAGACTTCCGCTACCGGAGAGGAGAGAATGTCTCGGGGTTGAGCAATATCGTCTCCACGGAGGAGAGCCAGGCGAAATCGAAGCCGGCCATGTCCGCCTTGAACAGATCGCTGGCCATATAGCGGTCTGAGGCCGCTTTGGGATCGACGCCTTCTGGATAGTCGACGAGCGCGACGACTTTCGCCGGATCGCTCGCGACGGCAAACACGCCATGGGTGACGATCCCGAATGCTTTAAGGCTTTCGATATGCTTGATCCAGATCTTGCGATAGGCCGTGGCGGCCTCGGCGGATTTCAGCGTGTAGATGCGCATTTCATAGGTCGTCATGGTTTTCTCCGCTCGATGGCGTGATCAGAGGTTCGCGCTACTGCATCGGTCCAGGCTGTGGCGGCGACGCCTCGTCCCTCGGCACACGCCGGCGTCGGCAGATGCTCGGCTGCCGAGCCTGCAGAGCTTGCTCGCTCAGGGCGCGACCCTCGAATAGCCGGCGATCAATTCCTGCATGATGACGCTCGCCGGCAAGATGGCGTCGAGCAGCCCGAGGTTCTGGCCGACGACGAGACTGCCGTTCTCGACGTCGCCGTCGACGGCCGCCGCGCGCAAGACGCCACGGCCAATCTCGCGGATGCGCTCCGCGGCCTCTTCGGGCGGCAGTTCCCGTTCGAAGCGCAGCATTTCATCCGTCAGCCGGTTTTTGACGCCACGCACCCCGTCGCCTGCGCTGACGCCGGTCAGAACGGTGTCGCCCTCCCCGGCGGCGACGATGGCGTTCTTGTAGTTGGCGTGGATCGGGCATTCCTCGGCGACCAGGAAGCGGCTCCCGACCTCGACGCCGGCGGCGCCGAGCATGAACGAAGCGGCGACGCCGCGTCCATCGGCGACGCCGCTCGAATTGATCACGGGGATGGAAACGGCGTCCACGACCTGGGGTATCAGCGAGAATGTGCCGGTGAGGCCGAAGATGTGACCGCCGCCGTCGTAGCCCTTGACCGAAACGAAATCGACCCCGGCCGCTTCGAACACTTTGGCCTCCGACACTGAGGACGCCTTGCCGATCGTCGCGGCGCCGTGGCTCCTGAGCGCTTCGACGTAACGCGGAAGCGTGTCGAAATAGGCGAGGAATGTCTCGATCTCGACGACCCTGATCCCTTCGCGCAGGGTGATTTCCAGCAGCTTCTCGGCGTCGGGCAGGCAGGTGATGATGTTGAGGCCGAAGGGCGCCTCCGTCAGGACCCGGGCCGCGCGGATCTCGGCCTCGAAAACGGCCGGCGGGCAAAAGCCGAGCCCCATGATCCCCAGCCCGCCGGCGTTGGAAACGCTCGCGGCGAGCTTGCTGTCCGACGCCCAGGCCATCGGCCCTTGCAGGATCGGGTAGCGAATGCCGAGCTTGTCGCAGACAATGTTGGTCATGATCCCCTCTCGCCTACCCTGACGGCGACGGCGTCCTTTGCGGGATTGGACGGGCGCCCGCAGCGCCGCGACCGCCTCTTCCGAAACTGCGCGCCGTTCAAATGAACGGATTGGTTTTGTGTTTGCGCTGTAAAAGGCTATCAATGTCCAAGCGAGCCGTCAACTATTGAACGGTGACGTTCAATTACGGATTACGAATGAGGATCGCAATGGCGGATGCCGGCAGACCGAAAGTCAGGACGAGAGGACCGCGTACGGTCGAGCGCATCGTCGAGGCGGCTCACCGGCTGTTTCTCAGCAGGGGCTTCGCCGAAACATCGATGGAGGCGATCGCTCAGGAAGCCGGCGTCAGCAAGGCGACGCTCTATGCCCATTATGGCAGTCGGGATGAACTGTTCACGGCGGTGATCTGGTCGACCGGCGACCGGTTTTCCTCTCGCCTGGTGTCGGGGGTGACAGGCGCCGCAGATTTGAAAAGCAAAATGGAGCGTCTCGCCGGCGCAGTGCTCGATCTATTGCTGTCGCCCGACGTGGTGGCCACGAACCGGATCGTCGCGGCCGAGGCTCGGCGCTTTCCCGAACTCGGCAAGCTCTTTTACGAGAACGGGCCGGACAGGCTGATCGCGCGACTGGCGGAGGTGTTCGAGACCGCAATGGCGGCAGGCTCGCTCCGCCGGTCCGTTCCCCGCGACGTCGCCAAGCATTTCATCGGCCTGATCCGTGGCGACCTTCAGTTGCGGGCGATGCTCGGCGACGAATCGGCAGTGTCGGCGACCGAGCGCAACCGCGCGATCGCCACCGGAGTCGCCGTATTTCTCGCCGCCTATGCTCCGGGGGAGCAAGTTCGAGAGAGCTGATGATCGAGATCAGCGCCCAGCAGCGTCGATCAACCTTGTCCTTTCGGACCTGGCGCGAAAGCGCGAGCTTGCCCGCATTTTCCTGCGCCGAGGCTCTTGACCCGACAGCTCATGCGCCATAGGTATGTGTGTGTATACTTACTTATGAGGCGACATGCACTCCGACGACATGGTCCGCAAGCCACGAGCCCGCGACCGCCAAGCCACTCGTGACGCTCTGATCGCGGCCGCAGCGACGGCGATCGCCGATTGCGGCTACGAGGGAGCGACGACGCGCGCCATCGCCGACGCCGCAGGTTGCTCGGAGGCCCTGATCCAGCGCTATTTCAACGGCAAGGAAGGACTGCTGCTCGCGGTTCTCGACAAGGAGGACGACCGCTCCGACGCGGCGCTCTTCTTGGCGCGACCGCTTTGTCCGACCATGGCGCAGGAAGCGCGCGAGATGCTCGGTCATTCGGTCGAGAAAATCTCGGAACGTTCGGACCGAATTCGCATCGTGATCTCGAGAGCTCTGCTCGATCGAGCCTTCAAGACGCATTTCAACCGCATCTGGATCCGAGAGGAAATCAGGAGCGGCCTCGAGACGCGGCTCGCGCGCTACGTCGACGCTGGAATTGCGGAAGCGGATCTCGACGTCGGCTCCGCCGCCGAAATGTTGCTGAGCCTCGGCTTCGAGCTGGGGTTCGTCCATCGCGAGGTTCTCGAGACTTCGCCCGAAATAGCGAGCCGGCTTCTGGAACAGTTCGCGGACATGTTCGGTCGAGCCGTTTCGGCGCCGCCCTCCTGCGGATCGTCCGCGGAGACCCGGCAAGGCGGCGAATGAGAGGCCTCGGCCTCTCCGACGCCCTACGAAGAAAAACGCCATGTTTTCCGCACTCTCTCGAGCGAAGCCGCACATGATGTCGACGCGTCACCGAGCCCCCTCGTCGCCCTTGATCGTCACGAATCCTGAAGCACGGATTTCGCGCCCGGCCGCAGCAGGCCTCTTCGGCGGTTTCTTCGCGCTGCTGTCTCTGGCGGTCGCTGCGAATTGTGAGCAAGCGCTGGCCGCAGAGCCGACGCGTCCGCCTGCGCAGGCGGGCTATGTCGTCGTCCATCTCCAGCCGATCACGCGCGTGACGGAACTACCCGGGCGCACGACCGCCGTTCTGACCGCAGAGGTGCGGCCCCAGGTCAATGGGGTGGTCCTGAAACGGCTATTCGAAGAAGGCAGCGAGGTCAAAGAAGGCCAGCAACTCTATCAGATCGATCCGGCTCTCTACCAAGCAGCCTATGACAGCACGGTCGCCACATTGGCGCGCAATCGAGCGACTCTGCAAGCGGCAAACGCGAAAGCCGCTCGTTACAAGTCGCTGTCCTCCATGAAGGCCGTGAGCAAGCAAGACCTCGATGACGCCGTGGCGACGGCGCAACAAGCGGAGGCCGATATCGCCATCGCCCAGGCGAGCATCTCCCAGGCGAAGATCAATCTTTCCTATACGAAAGTTCTGGCCCCCATCTCCGGTCGGATCGGTCGATCCACAGTCACGCCGGGCGCACTCGTGATCGCCAATCAGAGCAATGTGCTCGCGACAGTGACGCAGCTCGACCCGATCTATGTCGATGTGACGCAATCGGCGACGACTCTGTTGCGTCTGCGCAAGGCGCTGGCGAGCGGCGAGATCGAAAGCGTCGGCCGTGGCGCGGCGAAGGTCACTTTGAAGCTCGAAGACAACAGCACATATGACGTCCCGGGAAAGCTGCAATTTTCGGAGGTCACCGTCGACGAGGGGACGGGCACGGTTCTCATGCGGGCGATTTTCCCCAACCCCAAACATCTCCTGTTGCCGGGCATGTATGTACATGCCTCCCTTCAGGAAGGGGTCGATCGAAACGGCATTCTGGTGCCGCAGCAAGCCGTCTCCCGCAATACGCATGGAGATGCGACCGTCTTGCTGATCGGAGACGATGACAAGGCGAGCCTGCGCGTCATACAAACCGGTCAAGCGATCGACGATCAATGGATCGTCATCGGCGGCCTGCGCGCTGGCGAGCGCGTGATCGTCGACGGATTGCAGAACATCCGTCCCGGCGATGTCGTTCGGCCCGTCGCCGTCGAAGACGCGGCAATCCGCCCCGACAAACGGTCCTGACGTTTCGTCGCGGGGATTCCATCGATGTCACGTTTCTTCATCGACCGTCCGGTGTTCGCATGGGTGCTCGGCCTGATCGTGATGCTGCTCGGCGGCATCTCGATCTTTCGGTTGCCGATCGCGCAATATCCCAGCATCGCTCCGCCGCAAATCTCGATCACGGTCACCTATCCGGGAGCCTCCGCTCAGACGGTCATGGATACGGTGGTGAGACCCATTCTCCAACAAATGTCCGGCCTCGATGGCTTGGAATATCTTCTTTCGACCGCCCAATCGAATGGATCGATGGAAATCGACCTGACCTTTGCGCAAGGCGTAGATCCGAACATCGCGCAGGTGCAGGTTCAGAACAAGCTTTCTCTCGCCCAGCCGAATCTGCCGACCGAGGTCACCCAGCAGGGGATCAAGGTCAACAAATCCGTCAAAAGCTTCATGTTGATCGTCGGCGTCTATTCCGACGACGGCGCGATGTCGGCCATCGACATCGACGACTATGTCTCTTCCAACCTCAAGGATCCGTTGACGCGCATCACCGGCGTCGGCGACTTCACTTCGTTCGGATCCGAATACGCCATGCGCATCTGGCTCGATCCGGATAAGCTCAACAAATATTCGCTGACCGTCGGCGATGTCACGAGCGCGCTCACCGCGCAGAATGTGCAAGTCTCGTCAGGAGAGCTCGGCGGACTGCCGGCCAGCAGAGGCAATCGCCTCGACGCCGCCATCATAGGACCGGCCCGGCTCGAAACGCCCGAGCAATTCGAGAACATCTTGCTCAAAGTGAATCCGAGCGGCTCGCAGGTGAGATTGATGGACGTCGCGCGCGTCGAGATCGGCGCGCAGTCCTATTCGACAACATCGCTCTATAATGGCAAGCCCTTCGGCGCTCTCGCGCTCAAGCTCGCCCCGGGAGCCAACCAGCTTTCCACGGAAGCGGCCGTGCGCGCCGAGCTGGGCCGCCTCGAAAAGTTTTTCCCTCCCGGCCTGAAGCTCGCCTATCCGCTCGACACCGAGCCCTTCATCACGCTTTCCATCGAGGAGGTGGTGAAGACGCTTTTCGAGGCCGTCGCGCTGGTCTTCGTGGTCATGCTCGTCTTCCTGCAAAACTTTCGCTCGACGCTCATTCCGACGATCGCTGTGCCGATCGTGCTGCTCGGCACATTCGGCGTTCTCGCCGCTTTCGGCTATTCGATCAATACGCTCACGATGCTCGCAATGGTGCTCGCCGTCGGCCTCCTCGTGGATGACGCCATCGTCGTCGTCGAAAACGTCGAACGGCTCATGAGCGAAAAGAGATTGTCGCCGCGAGACGCCACGCGCGCGTCGATGGACGAGATATCGGGAGCGCTCGTCGGCATCGCGCTGGTGCTCTCGGCGGTGTTTCTGCCGATGGCCTTCTTCGGCGGCTCGACCGGCGTGATCTATCGTCAGTTCTCGGTCACGATCGTATCGGCGATGGCGCTCTCCGTGCTGGTGGCGTTGATCCTCACCCCCGCTCTCTGCGCGACGCTGTTGAAAGAGCCGGCGCGGGACAGCGGTCCCAGGTCCCGTTTCTTCGCATGGTTCAATCGCACATTCGCTCGCCTCACCGAGCGCTACAAGAACGGCGTCCACAATTTGATCATGCGCCCGCGCGCGTTCCGTCTGATCTTCATGGCGATCACCGTGGCGGCGGTCGTTCTGTTCAACCGAATACCGACCGGCTTTCTTCCCGACGAGGATCAGGCGCTGCTCTTCGGCCAAGTGACGATGCCGCCTGGAGCCACCGCGGAACAAACGGCGGCATTGAACAAGCAGATGGCCGATTACTTGCTGACAGCCGAAAAGGAGAATGTCGAATCGGTGCTGACCGTCTCGGGATTCAATTTCGCCGGTCAGGCCCAGAACGCCGGTTTCGCGGCAATCAAGCTGAAGGATTGGTCGGAAAGACCGAGCGCCCGACAGAGCGGCGCAGCGGTCGCCGGTCGCGCGATGCAACATTTTGCCGGGAGCCGCGACGGTCGAGTCTTCGTCTTCCAGCCGCCGGCGGTGATGGAGCTCGGCAATGCGACGGGGTTCGACCTCCAGCTCGAAGACCGCGGCCAGCTCGGGCGTGATAAATTTCTCGCTACACGCAATCAATTGCTCGGAATGGCGGCGCAGGAGGTTACACTTGCCGGCGTGCGCCCGAACGGGCTCGAAGATGCGCCCCAGTACCGGCTGAAGATCGATCGCGAAAAAGCCAATGCGCTCGGCGTCTCGGTGAGCGACCTCAACGCGACCATACAGGGCGCTCTGGGCTCGCAATATGTCAATCAGTTCTTGCGATCGGGACGCGTGAAACAGGTCTATGTCCAGGGCGACACGACTTCGCGAATGTCGCCGAGCGACCTCGCGCGTTGGCATGTGCGCAACTCGTCGGGAAAAATGGCTCCGTTCGACGCCTTCCTCGACGGCGCATGGACATTGGGTCCACAAAAAGTGGAAAGCTACAATGGTCTCACATCCTTTGAAATTCTCGGCGCCCCCGCGCCCGGCCACAGCACGGGTGAAGCCATGGCGACGATGCGGCGCCTCATCGAGAAGCTTCCTCCGGGAGTCGGCTACGAATGGACCGGCCTCTCTTATGAAGAACAGAAATCCGGCTCGCAGACAGCTGCGCTCTACGCCATCTCACTGACGGTCGTGGTGCTCTGTCTCGCCGCTCTCTACGAGAGCTGGGCGATCCCTCTTTCCGTCCTGCTGGTCGTTCCCCTCGGCGTCATCGGCGCGATCGTGGCGACATTGAACAGCGGTCTGGCCAATGACGTCTATTTTCAGGTCGGCCTGCTCACGACGGTCGGCCTCGCGGTAAAGAACGCGATCCTCATCGTCGAATTCGCAAAAGCGTTCTTCGACAATGGCGCAACGCTGGCGGAGGCCGCAATCGCCGCCGCCGGAGAGCGGCTGCGGCCGATCTTGATGACGTCCATCGCCTTCGTGGCCGGCACTCTGCCTCTCGTCTTCGCGACCGGCGCCGGTTCGGCCAGCCGCATCGCGATCGGCACGGCGGTCGTCGGCGGCATGCTCAGCGCGACGCTTCTGGCGATCTATTTCGTGCCGGCGTTCTTCGTCGCGGTCTCGAGGGCTTTTCGGGTCAGACCGAACCGAGTTGCCGAATCTGGTGCTACCATGACGCGGGACTTATCGAGCGAGCATACGGTGAGGTGAGGCAGCCCGTACAAAACATGCGCAGGCCTCGCAATATCCGATAGCCGCGCTGAGAATGTTTGCCGCTCACACTCACCGTTCAAGCAGCGCCAACGGTTTGTATGGCGGCGGAGTTGCTTCATGCGAAGCGATTGCGCCTTTTTCCGATCTGAGGGCCGCTCCATAGTCTTTCGATGAAGCCGACGCCCGATCGCTCCTCGCCATGCGCCGGCGGCGCGACGCGGGAATCAATCTTATTTCTTCACAGCCGCCGGCGCAAACAGATCGAAATGGCGATTGACGCCGGCGTGGATCAAATTGCCGTCGAAACGCGTCGACGTCGTCATAGCGTATTGAAAGAGGCGGTTCGGCTGCGCTGCATAGGGCGAGGAGGTCGCGCGGCCGAGATCATAGCGCAGATAGTCGATCTTCACCGACCAATCGGGCGAGAGCGCCCATTCGACGCCCGCGCCCACCGTCCAGCCGAGAAGGCTGTCCTGAAAGGCGGGAAAATTGAAGCTCAAGGCGCCGCCATTGACGCGCTGACTGCTGATGATTCCGGCGGAGATCACGCCGCCATAAGCGAGGCCGCCCGTGCCATAGATCGCGAGCGTCGGCGTCGCCAGATAGCCGAGGCGTCCCCGAATCGTGCCGAGATAGTTCAGCGTCGTCGTCCGCGACGCATAGGTCGAGATCGCGTCTTTGATCCCCATGCGCCATCGCGTGTCGGTATTGCCGGAGACGCCATGCAGATCGGCTTCGAGCCCCATGAGGACGCCGGCGGCCTGCTGGTTGATTCCCGCCTGCAGGCCGCCGATGAATCCCGCGAGATGATTGCCATTGTCGAGCGGCGATCCGATGGTGGTGACAAAGGGACTCGCCGGCGCGGCGCCGATCGGCCAGATCCTCACATCGGTCGGCGGATTGGACCAGGCGCCGCCGCCGTTCAAGCCGACATAGACATCGTTCCAGCCGGTCGGCGACGGGGGCGGCGGCGCGAGCGGCGAGGATACGCCGAACATTTCGGAGATCGGATTGCTCGCGATGGGCTTGCCATCGCCGAAAGCGTTGGCCTGGGCTTCGAGATAGAAGAAATCGGTCGGGCGCTGGGTGAGCCCGTTGGTGGTGGTGGTCTGGCCGGGAAAGGACTGCGGGAAATAAGGCTGTCCGGCCACCGGCGGCGCGAAGCTCGCGGGGAAGGAGCCGGGCCAGAAGCGCGCATAGCTCGCCGTCAGATTGACGAAGGCGCTGAGCTTGTGGCGGATGCGAAAGTCATATTCCGTGCCGAGGAACGTGCCCCTGTTGCCGAGCGGCGCGGAGAGATTGGTGCGATCCCAAGCGTTGGCGGCGCTCGCGAGCCAATAGGCGTTGAAGGCGGTGTCGACCCACACATCGGGAAAAGGCGTGAACTCGATGCGCGCTTTGGGCGCCTTCATATTGTTCCAGGCGAAATAATCATTGCGCGAGAAGGGCTGATTGAAGCCGTAGAAAATATCGAAGTTCTGGTTGACGCCGTCATAAGAGCTGGTGTTGCCCGAGCCGTAGGCGTAATTGGCGCTGATGCGCGGCTTCCACGGATGATCCGAAAACGTGTAGCCGAACTCGAACGCATAAGCGATGGCGTCGTGCCGGACCGTGGTCGGCGTCGCGGGAATGCTGCCGATGGCGGGACGCGTCTCGCCGAGCGCGCCGAACTGCTTGTTGATGTCGAAGTCGTAATCGAAATTTCCGAGGATTCCATAGGCGCGCAGGCCCGGCGCGAAGGTCTCGCGATGCACTCTGAGAGCCGCGGAGACATTGTTCGGATCGGCGAATTGCTTGCGTCCGAGGAAATAAGGCTGGATGGTCGCATATTCCGACCAGCGCCGAATGTTGAGCACCGAGCCATAGATCCAGTTCGACCATTCCGCGCGATCGAAGGAATAGGGGTAGCGCACCACAGGGCGCATCGCGAAGCTGTCGAGCTCGAAATCATTCTCGCGCTTGCCGAACTTCAAGCGGAAGCCCTCGAATGTATTCGTCGTGTTGCGGAATTCGTTCTCCGCGATCAGACGCCTGTCGAGCAGCTCGAGATGGAAGCGGCCGGCGCGAAAAATCAGCGGGCGCTCATTGCCGAGATCATCCGCGCCGAAGGCGCCCTTGAAATAGAGCTCGCCATAGGCGGAGATCAGATCGTTCTGATTGATCTCCTGCCCCTGATATTCATAAATGCTGTTGAAGGCGCGAGAGTCCTGAAACTCGACGACGAAGCGGAACGGGTCGAGGATGTCCTGTATGCCGAAATAGAGTCGCGTGCGCTCGAGCCACAGGGAGTTCGGCAGATATTTTCGGCGCGACGCCGCCGGATAGACGGAGGTGTCGAGCCAGGGACGATAATCGTCCTGGCGATATTCGAAACGCACGCGCGAATCGAAGCCGATGTTGAGCCAGTCGATGCCTTTGAACGCCTCATAGGTCTTGCCGAGATTGCGCACATAGGGCGGAATGTCGGGCTGCGGCTCGAGCCGGTAGGCGCGAGTGGGAACGTGATAGCTCTTCTTTTCCTTATCCTTATCCTTATCTTTGTCCTTCCCTTTGTCTTTCTCTTTGTCCTTGATCTTCACAGAATTCGTCGCCTTGCCGCCTTGCGGCTGCGCTCCCGATTCGGCCTTGTCACTGGACTCGTTGCTCTCGCTCTTCTCGCTCGCCGACGCATCGAAGGCCGGCGCAATCGACACTGCCAAATAGACGCCCAGGGCTGCCGATATCATCAAGCGCGAATTGGTGCGATTGCTCATCGAGAAGGTCCGAATCGTCATATAGCAACAATATATCTGCTCATAAAATCGGTTTAGAATGGCTCTGGACCCAGATTCAATACGCAGCTTTCCCTATGTCGAGACCCACGACCTGCCGAGGTCTCATACGCTTCGAGACACGACGGCGGAGCGCGCAGCATGATCTTTTCCGCCTTGCGATCATGACTGCCGTTCCTCATCGCTCTCAGCGACGGCGCGACAAATTCAGTTTGCAGAAAGGGCGGAAACCCGCGCGCCGCACGTTATGTATCCCGAGCAAAGCACGATCGACGCTGTCATCGCTCGGAGTGGACAAATGAAGGGATTGCTTGTCGTATCGCTCCTGCTCACGCTGCTCGGCGCCCCGGCGCGGGCTGCGGGATCGATCGCCATCGCCGCCGCAGCCGATCTCAAATTCGCCATGGACGAGATTGTCGCCGACTTCAGATCAGCCCATCCGGGCGATGATGTGAGCGTGATCTATGGCTCATCGGGCAAGTTCCACACGCAGATCCAGAATGGCGCGCCCTTCGACATCTTCTTCTCGGCCGACATCGCTTATGCGCGATCGCTCTTGCAGAATGGCTCGGCCGCGTCCGAGCCCGTCCTCTATGCCGTCGGCAGGATCGTCCTGTGGAGCGGCGCGCTCGACGCCGCCAGGATGACCCTCGAAAATCTCGTCGATCCGCACATTCGCCGCATCGCCATCGCCAATCCCAAGCACGCGCCCTATGGCCGCGCCGCCGAGGAGGCGCTGAAGGCGGAGGACGTCTGGAATCGCCTGCAGGGACGACTGGTGTTCGGCGAGAATGTCGCGCAGACCGCTCAATATGCGCGAACCGGCGCCGCCGATGTCGCGATCATCGCGCTCTCACTGGTGCTGAGCCCGGAGCTCAAAGGCAAGGGAAGCTACAGCGAGATCCCCGAGAATCTCTATGCGCCGCTGCGGCAGGCATTCGTCGTCACCAAGCGCGGCGGGAACAATCCACTCGCTGAGACCTTCGCGAAATTCATGGCCTCGCCCGCGGCGCGGCGCGTGATGATCCGCTACGGCTTCGTGTTGCCGGGCGAAACCGCGCAGAAATAGGACACGCCATGCCGACCTCGGAAGATATAGAGGCGATCTGGCTGACGCTGAAGCTGGCCATCATCGTCACATCGCTGCTGCTCGTCGCGGGGACGCCGATCGCCTGGTGGCTCGCCCGCACCAGGTCGCGGCTCAAGGGGCCGATCGGCGCCGTGGTGGCGCTGCCGCTCGTGCTTCCGCCGACGGTGATCGGATTCTACATGCTGCTCGCCATGGGACCCCACGGCCCGATCGGTCGGCTGACGAATTTTCTCGGCGTCGGCGCATTGCCCTTCACCTTCACCGGCATCGTGATCGCCTCGCTCTGCTATTCCATGCCCTTCGTCATTCAGCCGATCCAGAACGCTTTCGAGGCGATGGGAGATCGGCCGCTGGAGGCGGCCGCCACTCTGAGAGCGAGCCCGCTCGACGCCTTTTTCTCGGTTGCGCTGCCGCTCGCCAAGCCGGGCTTCGTCACAGCGGCGATTCTCGGCTTCGCGCATACGATCGGCGAATTCGGCGTGGTGCTGATGGTCGGCGGCAATATTCCGAACAAGACCCGGCTCGTGTCGGTGCAGATCTACGATCATGTCGAGGCGATGGATTACACGCGCGCCCATTGGCTGTCGGGCGGCATGCTCCTCTTCAGCTTCTTCGTCCTTCTCGGCCTCTACACGCGTCGCACAGGAAAAACCGATGCGTGACACAGCACCCGAGAGCGCGATTCTCGCCCGATTTCATCTCGTCTATCGCAGCTTCGCGCTCGATATGGATGTCAGCCTTCCGGGCCGTGGCGTGACGGCCTTCTTCGGCCCCTCCGGCTCCGGCAAGACGACGGCTTTGCGCTGCGTCGCCGGCCTCGTGCGCGCGCAGAGCGGTCGGCTGCAAGTGGCGGGCGATGTGTGGCAGGACGAATCGAACCATGTCTTCTTGCCGACATACCGCCGCCCGCTAGGCATGGTCTTTCAGGATGCGGGGTTGTTTCCGCATCTCACCGTTTTCGGCAATCTCCGCTATGGGATGAAGCGCGCCGGCGCTGCGCGCAATTCGATCGATCCCGACGCCATTCTCACGCTGCTCGGCATCGGCGATCTGCTCGGCCGTTATCCGCGTCATCTCTCCGGCGGCGAACGCCAGAGAGTGGCGATCGCGCGGGCTCTGCTCACCGATCCGCGCCTGCTGCTGCTGGACGAGCCGCTCGCGGCATTGGATGTGAAGCGAAAGCTCGAGATTCTCCCCTATCTCGAGCGTCTGCGCGACGAGCTCGACATACCGATCCTCTATGTCAGCCATTCACCGGACGAAGTGGCGCGGCTCGCCGATCACATCGTGCTGCTGGAGGCGGGACGCGTCGTCGCCAGCGGCGCCATTTCCGATGTGCTGACGCGAATCGATCTGCCCTTCGCCTTCAGCGACGAAGCCGGCGTCGTCTTCGATGTCGTCGTCGCCGAGAGCGCGGACGGCTTGACGCGGCTCGCCTCTACCGCTGGCGATCTCATTGTCGCGCATCGTCTCGAGCCGCCCGGACGCAGATTGCGCTGCCAAATTCACGCGCGCGATGTGAGCCTAACTCTGTCGCGGCATCACGACACGACGATTCTCAATATTCTTCCCGCGTCCGTGTCCGATTTCGCTCGGACGCCGGTGGACGGCCATGTGCTGGTGAGATTGACGTTGAAGGACGGCTCGGGCCTTCTCGCGCGCATCACCGAGCGCTCGAGGCAGGAGCTCGGCGTCGTCGAGGGACGGGCGCTCTGGGCTCAGGTAAAGGCCGTCGCGCTGTTGAGCGCGGAACGATAGCTCGAGCGTCCGTGCTCACCTCAGAGCGATGATGACATTGGAGGACTTGATCACCCGCGTCGACCGGAACGCCGGGCTTCAGCGCGAGATCCTCAACGGCTTCGTCGGTGATCGCCGCCATCACGGTGACGCCTTTCACATCGATCTCGACATGGGACATGGTCGCGCCTTTCTTGACTTCCTTGACCGCGCCGGCGGCCAGGACGACCAGGACCGTCGCCCGGCGCGCGCGGCAATGGAACCGTGGAGCTCACGCAAATTTTGTTGCATTGATGTCGAACCGACAGATGTTGTCTTTCTTATAGCGATCGAACCACGCTTTTTCCATCTGCTGCACGTTGAAATACAGCCTATCATTGGCGATGTCGCCATAACCCTCGCACAGCTCCTTGCGCGAGGGTGCGACGAGATGTGCTGCACGCCAGCGAGCTTCGAGCTCCGTGATGATTTGATCGCACGAACGGGCCTCTGCCCAGTCGAGACTCTGCTCGTCGAGCGGGAGGCTGATGGCCATGGGTTCCGCTTCTTCATCGGGCGACTGGAGGACGTGCTCGATCCATTTCTTTTCTGATCGCCAATTGGGCCTGTCATCACGAAGACAGTTTTTGAGGCGCGCAGGAAGCGAATCGATCTCCTCCTCGGTAAGACGCTGCTCCTCGAGGCCACGCGCCACGCCGGAATAGAAAAGCGGAAGCGCCCAGCGCTCGCGGGACGCCGCGGGAATGCGGTCCAGATCATCCAGCAGTTCGTCCAAGCTCGGAACGCTATCCCGTATCAGCAAGATGCGCTCCTGCAGCTTCAGGCCGAGCTCCGTCGCCAAATGCAGAGCGTCGAGCTGGAATTGGTAATTGCCAGCCATATTGTTCCAATGATCGTGACGAGCGCCGTAGCCGCTGAAGGTCGCAACCACAGTGTCGATCCCGAGATCGCGCCGCTCCAGCAGCCATTGCTTCATCTCTTGTCGCGGTCGATGAGCGACGCCCCCGAGCAGAACGACGCGGCTTTTCCAGCCGAGCTTCTTCTCCAGCTCGCGAAGAGCTTTCGTCGTCGCCGACGAATAATCGTGGCTGTTCCCGTACCAAGGCGCGATCTCGAAATCTTCATGTCCGTCATTGCGCCATTCGATGAAGCGTTCGACCAGAGCGACAAAGCGTTCTAGCGGCGCCGGCCGCAGCCTATAGCTCTTCAGCTGGCAATAGCGGCAATGATGGAAGCATGGCGCGGCATTGGCGTGGAGATGAATGCCGGTGACGATGATCTCTCGCGGCATGGCTCAGCGTCGCTCCGCGTCGTTCGAAGCGAGGAAGCGGGAATAATCCGCCGAGCCCGCGTTTTCTTGCAATACGAGGGCTTCATCGATCGCGTCGTCCGTGAGGCCGAAGCCGTAGACATCCGCATAGGCCTGCCGCAGCTTCATGCGAAATCGTCGCTCAATCCACTCCGGATAGATGACCTCCGACATCCATTGCAACATGATCGGCTCCTCGACCAGTCCTTCCATGCGCATTCCCCCATGCGGCTCGCGATAGACCCTTTTTGATCGAACGGCTGGAGTACATCGCAGCGCTGGATTGTCCAGCACGCGACGAACCGCGTCGTCTTTCGGATAGCCGGAAATAATGACGACCTCCGGCTCGCGCGCGATCAACTCCTCGATTGTCATATGAGGCGAATGAAGCGAGGCTCCGATATTGTCAGCGTCCACCCGGTCGAGATCGGCATTGATTCCCGTTCCGCCGAACGCCATGATCAGAGGGTCGATCTGGAAGAGATAGGCGACCTTGCGACGAACTGGCGCGGGGGCGCGCTCCTTCGAAAAGGCGTCGAGCTCCGCCACGTGACGGCGAATCAGGAAATTCACACGCTCTTGCCGGTCGGCGATAGCGCCGATCAAGCGCCAGAGATGCTCCACGCTCTGCGACACATCGCCGGACGCCCGACTATCGAGCTGAACCAGAGGCGCGCCGATTCTCAGCAAGGGAGCAGCGAACCAGGACCACGACAGGATCGCGTCGCTTCGCGTCAGCAGAATTGCTTCCGGGTCGCCGGGGATCACGCTGTCGCCTCCCAGCGTCGGCGCGCGCGCAAGGTCACGCACTGAGGGAAACACTCGACGCAGCAATCCACGGCTCAATTCGTTTTCGCCAGATTGTGGACGGCTTACCGCGGCGATATGTCCTGGATCTCCGTCTATGGTGAGATAGATCCAGGACACCGGCGCAAAGATCAGAGCGTGTCGCGCCGGGACCGCGGCGGTGACGTCGCGGCCTCTCATATCCTTGATCGATCGATGTGGCGAAGGCGACGCGACATGCGGATCTCCGGCGGCCAATCCGAGGCACAGGATCGGCAGGAAACCGAAGCTCACAATCGCGAAAGAACGCAACCTTCGTCCCTTCAGAATTTGGCGGTCGCGGAAAAAGCGACGGTGCGCGGCGCTCCGAGCATTTCGGTCTGCTGCCAATAGGATGTGTTTGCGATATTGGTCACGTCGACGCGCCAGATCGTTTCGGTGTCGAAGATGCGCGTCTCATAGCGTAGCCCGATGTCGCCAGTCACGTAAGAGGGCAGCCGTTCGATCGCGCGCACATTCGTCGGCGCGAAGGCATTGCCGACCTGTGGGCCGACATAATTGAAGCCGCCGGTCAATGTCAGCCCCGGCACGAAGGGCTGGCGATATTCGACATAGAGCTTGCCCATGTTTTTCGCCGAGCCCACAGGAGGCTGGCCCAGAAGATATAATGTGTTGGTCTGAGTGATCTTCGCATCGAGCAGCGTGAAGCCGCCGGTGACGGTGAGATCGTCGAGCAGCTTGCCCGTCGCCGTCATTTCGAGACCGCGATGGAGCTGCCGCCCGTCATTGGTGAATGTGTAGCTGCCGCCATTGGCTTTGTAAAAAGTGTTCGTCTTGTCGATCTGGAACAGAGCGGCAGTCAGCAGAATTTGCGAGACATTGGCTTTCGCGCCGACCTCGACCTGCTCGCTGGTCGTCGGACTGAGCGCCTGGCTGGCGTTGGTCACCGGCAATGACGAAAAGCTGGTCGAGGCGGTCCCGCCATTTTCGAGAGCTTGGATATAGGTCCCATAGGCGGTCAACCAAGGCCGCGGCTTATAGATCAACGAGGCGGTCGGCGTGACCCGGGTCTTGTCGAAATAGCTCGACACCGTCCCATTGGTGTTGAAATTCGTCGCCTTTATGTTGGCGAGGCTCGCGCCGGCGAGCAGCGACCATTGATCATTGAAGGATATGTCCTCGCCGATGATCCAATTCGTCTGGTCCAGCTGCTGCTGGTGAAAGTAGGGCTGCACGCCATTGGTGAAAGTCGGACGCGCGACATAGATGGGATCGGCGGAAACGGGAAACGAGCCGAGGCCCTTGAAGAGCGTGTTGTCTTGATGCTGGCGAAGTGAATAGCTCGATCCATAGAGGCCGAACGTCGTCTTGGCCTTGATCGAGAGAAGATCGAGGTCATAATCGGCGAAGGCGTACCATGCCTGATTGCGCTGCACATGCGACGCATTATAGAGCGCCGCGAGCGAATAGGAGTATGAGCCATTGCTATAGGCGATATTATTGCCTGTGTAGAGGTTCTCGCTCGCAATGTCGACAAACTGATAGGCGGCGCGGATTTTCATATTGCGCGTCACTTCATAGGTGACGTTGGTCCCGAGCACGTTCATATCGTTCTTGTTGAACGTCCACGGCTGGCCGTAATTTTTCGCGGGATCGAGAATGCTCGCGCTGAAATGCGGGAACGTTCCATCGAACGATCCCCAATCGGCGAGCGTGCCTTTCTCGTAAATATGCTGATGAGAATAGTTGATCTGAAAGAGCAATTCCTGCAGCGGACGCCAATCGAGCGCGCCGCTGACGAGCCATCTGTCGACGAAATTGTCATTGATCGCGGTCTCGCCGCTGCTCTTCACCAAGTTGAGCCGATAGCCGAAATCGCCTCCCTTTTCGAAGGGGCCGCCCGTATCGACATGCACGAAGGGTTGCGAGCCGCCGTAATTGCCGGCTGTGACGCTGAAGAATGGCGTCGGCGTCGGCCGCTTGGTAACGAAATTGACGAGTCCTCCCACATGCGCTGGTCCATAGAGAAAGCCGGAGAGGCCGGAGAGAACATCGACGCGCTCCTTGTCCTCCAAGGGCATGACGAGATCGCTGACGCCCGACATGTTGAGGCCGTCGATCTGGCTGAAGCCGCTCTGCTGAACGCCGCGAATAAAGATCGACGAGCCATAGCCGCGCCCCTGTCCCATATTGAGCTGGGTGAGCGGATTGACGCGGAAGACCTCGTCCGTCGTCGAGAAGACGCGGTTTTCTATATAAGGAGCGCTCACTGAATAAACCGAATAAGGCGTATCCTGAATCGCCCTTTCGCCCCAAGGACCGGTCGTCGATGTCGCGTCGAAGCGATAGCCCGCGGCGGCGGCGCCGGCCGCAGTGGAGCGGCTGTGATTGTTGGTCGCGCTCGCGGCGGCGACTTCGATCGGAGGAAGCGTCGTCGCCTCCTGCGCGATCGCTCGTCCGAGCGAGCCCGAGATAGCGACGATCGAAGCGCTGGCCAGCAGAGCGTGAACGATCGCGCCGCTCGTGGATTGTGTCGTGGTCTTCATCCTTCAACACCCCCGTGGTTGCCGCTCGGCGGCCGGATTGAGAATCCTCAGTCGTGACACGAAGCTCATGGATGAGAGCCGCACGGACGCGCGTCCCCGCGCCGCGAGCGTGCGACTTTCAGAGTTCCAGTCCCGGCTGAAATTATCGACGCAGAAACGTCACCAAGGCGGCTGGACGAGATCCCGCCAAGTCGCATTCATCGCGCGGTCGAGAGCCGCCGCGAGACAGGCAAAGCCGTCATAACCCCAGAAGGCGTTGCCCTTTCGGTCGAAGAAGGGCGAGAAGGGAAGCGCGACCTGGCCGCGCTTGCGCCATTCATATTCGCCTCGCGTTTCGCCATTGCCGAAATGAAGCACGAGATCGGGCTTCGCCTCGGATATGTACGAGTCGATCGCCCTCTCGTCGGGATGGTCGTCATCGCATTTCAGGCGCGGCGTGCGCTGCTTCCCGGTCTTGCCCGTCCAGCCGGATGCGTCGCCGATGCGGAGCCCGAGAAGACGATAGGGCTCGAGCTGCGCCTCGGTCATCGGCCGAAAGAACAAGACCAGCTTCCCCTCGAGCCGAGGCCGATAACGATCGATCGTGTGTGCTACGAGCGCCTCGCCCTTCACGATCGCGGCGTCGACGCGACGCGCGACGCCGCGATCGAAACGTTTCGCGATGGCGCGCAACGACGCGCTCGTCGTCGACGGGCTCTCGAAGCATGTCCACACGATCGGCGTCGCGAACCATCGTTGCAGCAAATCCGCGTAGCCGCCGCGCAACTGCTCTTCGAGCGCGCCGACCTTGCTCGCGAAGCCGATCACCAATTTGCAATCGCTCACGCGGGCGAGGTCGATCGCCGATGATTGCGTCATCTCATGGACGGGCTCGAGGCCGATCTCCATGAGCAGCTTGCTGACGATCCAGACGAGCGCCGTCGCCTCGCGCGAATAGGGAAGAACCACGCGCTTGCCGCTGCTCGTCGTGAGCGGATGCAGCAGCTCGGCGGAGCGGAGCGCCGCCGCTGTCTCGACCGCCCAGGATCGATAGCCGTTGAGCGGCAGAATCAGCTTTCGCTGCTCCGCCATTTTGGCTTTTGCTATTCCGGTGATATCGGCGCCGAGCGCCGGCATGGGCTCTTCGCTCGCGACGACTATTCCGCGCGCCAGTGGAAACAGCTCTGCGATTTCGTCGATCGCGCGTGCGAGGCGGCGGTCGCCGGCGTCGCCGATGTCTTCCGCTCGAAGATCGGTGCAGGCGTGAAGTGCGCTGAAGCTCTCGATCCCTTGGACATAGCCCGGCGCCGTCAGGCGCATCGTCTGCCCATAGGCGCCGCAGCCGACAGGACCGTGATCGAGAGGGACCATGTCCAGCGCCGACGCCCAGCTCGCGACCGTGTGGCCGAGCAGACCGTCCGAGCAGAAATCGATTTTCCCAGCGTTCGGATAGGAGGGCGGAGTCCATGCGTCGATGGTGTCGACACGACCCGAATCTCGGCGGAGATCACGAGTCGGGCGCGTCTTCGCGGGCGACTTGGGCTTCCGGCCGCGGGGATCCTTTTTGTAGTGCGGCTCGCGAGACTCTTCGACCGCCGCGAGGGGCGGCGCGGCGGCCATGGAAGGGACGCCGATCGTGCCTTTGAGCGTTCCGATACGCCATCGGATCGGCTTTTTCTGGGGTTTCGGAAGCAGTGGGTTGCGAGGCACGGCGAGCTCGATCGAAAGGGCGACGCCATATAGCCAACAGAATAAAGTGAAGCAGTCAAACGTTTTTTATTTGGCTGAAAACGAATATATAATTTGTCCGTTATGTAACATATTTTATGTGCGATTCACGCTCGAGGCTGGGGCTCGCAGCGCCTCTCGTTGGGTGCTCCAGGCCGCGGAAAGCACGAGCCGACTTCCGCGCAATTTGGATCAAACGCTCCAGACGTCCCTTCCCGATTCGCAAGCCGCTGTTGGACCAGGGTTTCTGGCGGCGCAACCTCCGTCCGCCTTCTCGGCCTCATATTCGAATGCGCTCTCGACGGCGCCTTCTTCGCGCAGAACAGCATTGCATTCCGCGTCGAAATCGGACCGAATCGACACACCACAACCGCAAGTATTGGACTTTACCAGTTTTCCCGCTATTGCTGAAGGGCGCGACAGGCCTGTGCAGATTGTCGCAACGCCTACGCTCAAAGAAGCGGCTTCCTCTCGCTGAAAAATCGATATAACAATTGCATAGATAGCGTATGCCGAGCGCATGAGATGAGGATCGCGGCGAAAATGCTTCGCAAGCTGGGCGCTGACCATGTTCCGGTCCTTCTCTTCGTCGCCATCGTGCTGTTGATGCTGTTTTCGCTGACGCTGGGGCGCTACCCTGTCCCCTTCGCGGATGTCGCGCGCATCGTCTTCACCACCTTTCCCATCAACGCCGTCGGCGATTATGAGAACGCCCCGTGGGTCGTCGTCGAGATCGTGCGCATGCCGCGCATTCTGCTCGTCACCCTCTGTGGCATGGGTCTCGCCCTTTCGGGAGCCGCTATGCAGGGCGTCTTTCGCAATCCGCTCGTCGGACCGGAGGTCGCGGGCGTCTCCTCCGGCGCCGAGCTCGGCGGCGTCGCAGCCATCATGCTGTCCTGGCCGCCGCTCGCCATTGTCGGCATGGCTTTCGCCTCCGGCCTCGCCGCGCTCGCCGCCGCTTTCGCGCTGGCCCGCCTCGCCGGACGCGCCAGCACGCTCGCTCTCGTCCTCTCCGGCGTCATCGTCGGCGGCTTCTGCTGCTCGCTCGTCGGTCTGTTGCAGACGCTCGCCGACCCGATGGTGAAGCTGCCCTCCATCGTCTATTGGCTGCTCGGCAGCTTCGCCGGCGCGACCTATGAGAAGGTGGCGATCGTCGCCGGCGTCACCCTCTTTGCGGGAACGGCCCTGCTCGCCCTGCGCTGGCGCGTCAATCTGCTTTCGCTGGGCAATACCGACGCCGCCGCTCTCGGCGTCGATGTCGAAGCCTTGCGCTGGGGGCTCATGGGCCTCGTGGCCCTGCTCGTCGCGGCGCAGGTCTCCGTCTCCGGCGGCGTCGGCTGGGTCGGGCTCGTCGTGCCGCATCTCGCCCGCATGCTGGTCGGGCCGGAACATACCCGCCTCTTGCCGACCTCCGCCTTTCTCGGCGGCATCTATCTCCTCGCCATGGACGATATCGCGCGCGGCGCGACCGAGCAGGAGATTCCAATCGGTCTTCTGACCAGCGCGGTCGGCACGCCGGTCTTCGCTTTCCTCTTCTGGAAGACGCAATCGAAAGGTTGGATGCGTGAGTGAGCCGGCGATCTCCCTTTCCGACCTCGGCTATTTCTATGTGCCGGACCGATGGGTGCTGCGCCATTGCGACATGCGCGTCGCGCGCGGCAGCGTCTTCACGCTGCTCGGCCCCAACGGCCGCGGCAAGACGACGCTGCTGCATCTCCTCATTGGCGCTCTGAAACCCTGCGAAGGCGGCCTCGCGGTGAACGGCCGCATCGCCTTCGTGCCGCAGCTCTTCGAGACCGCCTTCGACTATACTGTGCTCGACATGGCGCTGATGGGCCGCGCGCGCAAGATCGGCCTGTTCTCGCAGCCCTCGCGCGTCGACGAGGAGGCCGCGCTCGCCGCGCTCGATCGCTTCGGCATGGCCGACTACGCCGGGCGGCTGTTCGGAGAGCTCTCCGGCGGCCAGCGCCAGCTCGTCATCTTCGCGCGGGCGCTCGTCGCCGAAGCGGACATTCTCGTTCTCGACGAACCGACGTCGGCGCTCGACCTCGAGAACCAGTCGCTCGTCCTCGAGCGCATCTTTGCCCTCACGCGCGACCACGGGCTGACGATCGTGATGACGACGCATCACCCGCATCACGCTCTGGCCGTCGCCGACGACGCGCTGCTGATGGGCGGGCAAGGCTATTATCTCTTCGGCAGGGCGCGTGAGATTTTGACCGAGGACAATCTCTGCTCGCTCTATCGCGCGCCACTGAAGCGCATCGTCTTCGAGCATGAGGGCAGCGAAATCGAGACGATCACGCCGATCTTGATGCCGGCGAGGACGGCGCGTCTTCACTCCGACGAGACCGTCGAAGCGGATTGAACCGCCCAGGGATTTGAGTCACGCCGCGATGGCGGCCTCCTCGAGTTCCGCATAGTAGCGCGCTTCGGCTTCGGCCGGCGAGGTTCTGATCGGCCCGCGCAATCTTCGGTTATTGAACCGGTCGACCCATTCGAGCGTGGCGAACTCGAAGGCCTCGAAGTTCCGCCACGGCCCGCGCCGCCAGATGACCTCGGCCTCGAAGAGTCCGTTGATCGTCTCGGCGAGCGCGTTGTCGTAAATGTCGCCGACGCTGCCGACCGAGGGGTCGACGCCGCTTCGGCGAGGCGCTCCGTGTATTTTATAGAGATGTATTGAACGCCTCGGTCGCTGTGGCGCACGAGACCGCTGCCGTGAGCGGGCCGGCAAATCCCTGGCGATATCCCGCACCGGCGCTTTGGTCTCTCGCGCGCTCTATCCCTACGACTGGCGGCGGCCGGTCGAATTCTACCATCTCACCATTGCGCCCAGCCATATCGAACGCTCGGAAGCTCATGCGCCGGGCGCCAAGGAAGATCTCGTCGTCGCGCGCGGCTCGATCGAGATCGTCGTGGGTCGCGAGCCGGCCGTGCAATTGGACGAAGGCGACGCCGTCGACTTCGTCGCCGCCGTTCCGCACAGCTATCGCAATCTCGGCGTTGTTCCCGCAGTCTATCTGGTCATGTCCTACGCCGACGCCGGCGACGAGGGCTGAGAGGAGCACACAGAATATCGTTCTTATAGACGTATACAAAACAAATATATTAGAAGCAATTTGCCGGTGTAGAATATTTTTCTACTTGTAATGCTATTGATTCGGGCGCGACGCCCGAGTAATCAGGGTGGGCGGCGCCTGCGCCGCTCCATTCGATGACGGCCGACGTTCTTCGGCGCGCTCCGAGGTATCCAATAAATGACCACAGAACCCGAAGTCCGACGGACTCTGAGCGAATCCGCGGCCCGCCAGCTCGCCAATGCGACCAAGACCAGAGCGCAATGGTCGGGCATAACGCCCCGCTGGCTCGTCTCCTTCCTGCCCTGGACGCCGGTCGAGGCCGGCATCTATCGCCTCAACCGCGTGCGCGAGGACAGCGCGCTCACCGACGCCGACGTGACCTGCAGCCCGGCCCGCGACCGCGACGCCGATCTGCCGGAGACCTTCGTCGATTACCAGGATGCGCCGCGCGAATATTCGATGAATGCGGTGACGACCGTGCTCGATGTGCAGACCCGCGTCTCTGACCTCTACAGTCATCCTTATGATCAAATTCAGGAGCAGGTGCGTCTGCTCACGGAAAAGGTCAAGGAGAAGCAGGAGAGCGAACTCGTCAACAATCCCGAATATGGATTGCTGGCCAACGCACATCCCTCGATGAAGCTGTCGACGCGCACCGGCGCGCCGACGCCCGACGATCTCGATGAGCTCATCGCCCGCGTCTGGAAGGAGCCGGCCTTCTTCCTCGCGCATCCGCGCGCCATCGCTTCCTTCGGGCGGGAATGCACGCGCCGCGGCGTGCCGCCGCCGACCGTCACCCTGTTCGGCTCGCCCTTCCTCACCTGGCGCGGATTGCCGCTCGTCCCCAGCGACAAGCTGTTCATCGACGAGAACGGCAAGACAAGCATCCTCCTGCTGCGCACCGGCGAGAAGAAGCAGGGCGTGATCGGTCTGTTCCAGCCAGGCATTCCGGGCGAGGTGGCGCCGAGCCTCTCGGTGCGCTTCATGGGCATCAACCGCAAGGCGATCGCCTCCTATCTTATCTCGCTCTACTGCTCGGCCGCAGTGCTGACGCATGACGCGCTCGGTGTGCTCGAAGGCGTCGAGGTCAGCAAATATCACGACTATCCGGACAAATATGTCTGATCCACTCGCGTCTCGAGGCTTTTGCGCCGGCGGCTTTCACGCCCGCCGGCGCGCAGTATCGGCAATTCCGAATAGAGAGAGCGATAATGTCTTCAGCGCCGTCGAATTCCGCGGCCTTCGGCGCCGCCGCGCCGGACGCGCCCTCCGAAGAGGCGCTGATGCGCCATGGCGCGCCGGCCTTTCCCGATCCGGCCCTGATCGCCCGCTTGGCCAACGCCTTTTTCCTGGCGCCGCCAAACGAAGCGCCGGCGCCGCTCTCGCCCGGCGCGCCGATCGTGCCGCCGGCGCTGCCAGAGGCGCCCGCGCCCTCCGTGGTCACCAGCGTCGCGCCATTGGCGCCGGCGCGTTCGCCGATGGGGCCGCCCGATGTGCCGCCGACCACGATTCCCTCCATCGCGCCGACGCCGAACCTTTCCACGCCTTCGGCTCCGGCCGGATTGCCGCCGGCGGTTCTGCCCCCCGCCCTTTCCGATGTTCCGCAGCCCGGCGCGTCGGCTGGCGCCTATGAGTCGGGGACCCCGGCCGCCGCGGCCATCGACTATTCGGCCATTCCGAGCTCTCTCGCGCAATTCGGCGGCGTGTCGCCTCTGCAAGGGCCGGCGCCCTATGGCGGCTATGACGCGGATTCTGTCCCTGGCGGCGTGAAGGCCGCACCGACGGACAATCTCTATTTTCTGCGCAAGCAGGACGTCGCTCCTGGGGCCATTCCCTCGGCTTCGTCGCTCTCGCTCGTCGATCGCTATGATGCGGACGCCGCGGCGCCGGATGCGCCGACGGCCGACATCGCGCGAGAGAGTTCCGCTTATGCCGGTCCGTCCCGAGCCGATCCGCACCGGCTCTCCGATGCGGTCGCACTCGGGACGCCCAATGTCGCTCTTCCAAGAATCTCCAGCCAGGAGCGCAGCTTCGCCCCTGGCGCCGCGGGTCCGGCCGCGGCGGACTCCTTCTATTTTCTCGACCGCGCCGGCGTGGTCCCCGCCGCTCCGGCTGCGGCTCCCGCGGAGCCGCAGGGCTTTGCGCCACAGATCGTCGCCGCAGCGCCTGCGAGCCCCAGCGCCTTCGATCCTTATGCAGTCAAGCGCGATTTTCCGATCCTGCAGCAGCAGGTGCATGGCAAGCCGCTGGTATGGCTCGACAATGCCGCGACGACGCAGAAGCCGCGCGCCGTCATCGACCGGCTCGCGCATTTCTACGAATATGAGAACTCCAATATCCACCGCGCCGCCCACGCGCTGGCGGCGCGCTCGACCGACGCCTATGAGGCGGCGCGCGAGAAGGTGCGGCGCTTCCTGAAGGCCCCATCGGTGAAGGACATCATCTTCGTCCGCGGCGCGACCGAGGCGATCAATCTGGTCGCTCAATCCTGGGGCCGGCGCAATGTGCAGGCAGGCGACGAGATCGTCATTTCCTGGCTCGAGCATCACGCCAATATCGTTCCCTGGCAGCAGCTCTGCGCCGACAAAGGCGCGCGTCTGCGCGTCGCGCCGGTCGACGACCGCGGCCAGATCCTCCTCGAGGACTATGAGAAGCTGCTCAATCCGAAGACGCGCATCGTCTCGGTGACGCAGGTCTCCAATGCGCTCGGCACGGTGACGCCGGTGCATGAGATCACCGCGATGGCGCATCGTCATGGGGCGCGCGTGCTGATCGACGGCGCGCAATCGGTTTCCCATATGCCCGTGGACGTGCAGTCGATCGACTGCGACTTCTTCGTCTTCTCCGGCCACAAAGTGTTCGGTCCGACCGGGATCGGCGTCCTCTATGGCAAGGATGAGGTTCTTGCCGACATGCCGCCCTGGCAGGGCGGCGGGAATATGATCGCCGACGTCACTTTCGAGAAGACCATCTATCAGAGCCCGCCCGAACGCTTCGAGGCCGGCACCGGAAATATCGCCGACGCCGTCGGGCTCGGCGCGGCCCTCGACTATGTCGAGTCCATCGGCATGGAGGTCATCGCCCGCTATGAGCATGATCTGCTCGTCTATGCGACCGAGAAGATGCGCCTCGTGCCTGGGTTGACGTTCATCGGCACGGCGACGGAGAAGGCGAGCGTGCTCTCCTTCGTGCTCGACGGCCATCGCACCGAAGACGTCGGCAAGGCGCTCGACCGCGAAGGCATCGCGGTGCGTGCAGGGCATCATTGCGCGCAGCCGATCCTCCGCCGCTTCGGCCTCGAAGCGACCGTGCGTCCCTCTCTCGCCTTCTACAATAGCTGCGCCGATGTCGATGCGCTGGTCGCGGCGCTGCTGCGCCTGCAGAGCGGTCGAGGCGGCCCGATCCGAGACCTCTGAGCTCGACAGAGCATTCGGTTGAACGGCGACGGTGTCGGAGGAGGCGCGCGTCGACCCCCTCCCTGTCGAGAGGGCGGTCGAGCGCCAACGACGCTCGGGAGGGGCGGCGCGCCCTCTCTCGTTCGCGGCGTTCGCAACACCCTCTAATATCTATGGTGTTCATTGACTTTAGGCGCTATCTATATAGCCTACCGTTTTTATATACGGAGGCAGGCGCTTGCTGACCAAGAAGGGCAAATACGGCCTCAAAGCGATGGCGCATCTCGCGCGATTTGCGCCCGGAC
Source organism: Methylosinus trichosporium OB3b (assembly GCF_002752655.1). Taxonomy (NCBI): domain Bacteria; kingdom Pseudomonadati; phylum Pseudomonadota; class Alphaproteobacteria; order Hyphomicrobiales; family Methylocystaceae; genus Methylosinus; species Methylosinus trichosporium. The sequence goes on from NZ_CP023738.1 coordinate 199,259, forward strand.
ATTGCGTCCCGGTGAGCGAAATCGCAACGACCCAGCACATTCCCAAGAAATTTCTCGACGCCATTCTGTGCGAGCTGCGTAACTGCGGCTACGTCGCATCCAAGATGGGAAAAGGCGGCGGATACACGCTCGCGCGGCCGGCGGATGAGATCATGATCGGAGACATTATTCGCGCGCTCGATGGTCCGCTCGCTCCGCTGCCCTGCGCCAGCAGGTCCAGCTACCGGCCCTGCGACGACTGCAGCGACGTCGCCCGCTGCGCCGTCCGAATGGTCATGCAGGAGGCGCAGCAGGCCCTGTCGAAAGTGCTCGACAACTGCACGCTCGCCCAGGCCTGCACAACTGCAATGACGATCCCGCTCTGCTACGAAATTTGAGCGACCATCCGTTTCTCGCCGTCGGATCGTTCGTGACGACGACAGACGCGAGCCTCGACGCATTCTGACGCTCGATGCGCCATTTGGATTTTCGATCGCGCCTTCGGGCGCTTTTTTTTTGCTTCGCGATCGGGCGACGCGGCGCAGGGGATCAGATTATTCGAACCGGCGCTCATTTGTCGGGCGGAACCGATCTTTGCGCTTGACCTTTGCCGCTATTCATACAAATTAGGTAGATATATGTAGCTTGGAGTACCAAGATGGCCGGCGGGAAATATCGTAATCGTCTTCTGTGCAGTGTTCGGATCGCGCCATATGCGTTGCTGGGCGGCGTCGTCGGAGCGCTCTGGTCGCCAGCTCGCGCGGAGGATGCGAAAGTCGACGATGTTACGGTGACGGCCCGTCATCGCGAGGAAAAAGCGCAAGATGTGCCGCAGCCGATCGCTGTCGTCGGCGGCAAGACGGCCGACCAGCAACAAATCTTGAGACTTCAGGAATTCGCACAGAAAGTCCCGAACTTCGGCTTCTTCGTCGGTAATCCACGGGGCTCGGGAGCGAACATTCGCGGCACATCTGGCGCGTTCACGAGCGCGGACGGCGCCGAGAGCGCCGTCGGTTTCATCGTCGACAATGTCTTCTACACGCACACAGGCTTCCAATGGGCCGATTACGTCGACCTTCAATCGCTGGAAGTGGCGCGCGGTCCCCAGGGAACGCTGCTCGGAAAGAACACGACCGCCGGCGCGGTCGTGATCCATACGCAGCTCCCGTCGTTCGCCCGCTCGGCGACGTTGGAGACGTCATACGGAAATCGCGGCCGCATCATTGAGAAGCTCAATGTCACGGGACCGATCATCGACGACACGCTCGCATATCGCGTGACCTTCTTTCTCGATAAGAGCGGCGGCTTCATTCATGACCAAGTGACCGGCGCCGGACTGCTGAACAACAATCGCTGGGGCGTTCGCGCGCAGTTTCTTTATACCGGCGACAATTTCACCGACCGGCTCATCTTCGAGCGGCTCCGGTCCGACGAATACAACAATTACAGCGCGATTTGGGGAGATTCGATTCCCTTCTTTGTCAATGGAGCGTCGGCGCGACAGTTCACTCAAAATGTGGCCAGCCGCCTCGGCAAGCAGATCCTCAGCCTCGACCCTTATCATCCGTATTTGACGCGACTGGGCGATCTCGATCAGCGAACTCACGGTCTTTCGAACGAGATCAACTATCAGTTCGGCGAGAACACGCTCACATCGGTCAGCGCCTGGAGGGAATTCATTCTCCATCCACGCAACTCTCTGGGCTCGGCATATGGCAATGAGCTCGAGATCATGTCCACAGCGTTCGACACCCAGGTCGAACAATATTCCGAGGAGCTCCGCTTGGCCTCGCCGAAAGAGCAGGAGCTCGAATGGCAAGTGGGCTTCTACGGCCTGCGCGAGTCGATCTGGTCCTATCGTCATGATGACTACGGCGTGGACTCGGCCCAGTGGTTCTCCAACAATATCGCCACCGATCCCGCTCTGCTGAATGGCGTGGTCGGCCACCAGGACGGCAAGGCGACGACGACGAGCTTCGCCGCATTCGGCCAGGGAACCTGGCATATCGACGAGCAATGGGCCCTGACTGCCGGGCTACGGAACACGTATGAAATCAAGAACGGCTCGGATTTCGGTTGGATCAGCGGCTTCAATCCGGCCTTTTCGGTTCAACAGGTTTTGAATGCGGTCGCGAAAGCGAAAGGCGGCGTCACCCAATTCGATACGGGCGGACAGAGGAAATTCAACAACTCCCTGGCCGGACTGCTCAACCCCTCCTATCGCTTCAACGAGAACATATTGACGTATGCCTCCCTCTCACGCGGCGAAAAATCTGGAGCGGTCAACACCAATGCGCTTCCCATTCTCGACAGTGCTCAAAATTTCGTGGGGTTCCAGCCGGTCATCATCAAGCCGGAAGTGACCTGGGACTATGAGCTCGGCGCCAAGACGAACTGGCTCGATGGAAAGCTCATCGTGAACGCCAATCTCTATTGGCAGGATACATATAATTTCCAAACAACACTCGTGAACACGAGCTTGGTCGACTCCACCGGCGTTCCAATCAACAACACTTATCTCGGAAACATCGGTCATGTTCGCTTCCGAGGCGTCGAGTTCGATGGACGATGGAGTCCATTCGAACGATTCTGGCTGACATTCTCCGGCGCTCTGACCGAAGCTCGATATATCAATTACAAGAATGGGTCGCCTCCGGTCGAATGGCGCTTTGCCGGTGGGCCCGCGTCGCTCGACTTCTCGGGCACGAAGATGGCTGGCGTCGCGCCCCTGTCGTTCAATGTGGGTTTCAACTACGATCACCCTCTCGGCAGCGCTCTATCCGGCGCGGGCTTCGATCAGCCTGTCACGGCCTACACCTACGCCAATGCGGCATGGAAGGACACGACGCCTTTCGCGAATGGCGCCGGCACAGGAGACTGGTTGCTCTACAAGGTCTCACAACGTCCGTACACCCTCGTCAATTTCGGCGTGGGCCTGCGCACGGATGATGATCGCTACAATGTGTTTTTCTGGGTCAAGAATCTGTTCGACGAGCGCTATTTCACAAACGTCGCCGTTTCGACTGGCGGAGCGCCCAACACCCTAACCTATGGCGATCCCCGTTGGTTCGGCGGAACCGTGCGTGTGCGATTGGAGTAGCGCGCCCCCACGACGAGATTCCGTCTTCCGGGCAGCAGCGCGCGAGCAGTCCAGCCACGTCCGATCGGCCGCCCAAATCATCGCTCGAGGAGTTGTCGAATGAATCGCAAAGTCATCACCATGTCACGCTTCGTCGCCGCGGCGATGCTGCTCGCCGCTCCGGCCGAGGCGGCCGACCTTCCATCCACCCAAGCGCCGGCGGCTCCCCCTGCTCCTTCGTTTTCCTGGCGCGGGTTCTATCTCGGCGGCTTCGCGGGCGCTCTGCTCGGAGACGGGACATTCACCTATTTCGAGCAGACGCCCATGCGAGGAGCCGCATTGGTCGGCGGCGGCACGATCGGCTATAATTGGATGTGGACGCCGACGCTCCTCGTCGGAATCGAGGCGGATTTCGGCTATCGGGGACAGGTCTACTCCGAGCGCGTGAATCGTGTGTATCCGGGTCCCACGGATGGCGGCGTGCTCGGCACCGCTCGCGCGCGATTGGGCTATGCCTTCGCCCCGCGCTGGCTGAGCTACGCCACTGCGGGCTTTGCTTATGGGACCGACTTCCCGCCGCGTGGCTTCACTTCGACCATGCCTCTGACATTCGGCGTGCAGAATACCGGGACGACAGTTCGAGCCGGTTGGACGGCAGGAGCCGGCGTCGAATACGCCTGGTCCGATCTGATCTCCGTCAAAGCCGAATATCTCTACGTTCGCCTCGCGGACTCCGGCGTCGCCTATTCGACCAATTTCGGCTCTGTTCCGCTCGGCGTGACGAGCGCCGGCCATATCGTGCGCGGCGGCGTGAACTTTCATTTCGTCACGGGGAACGCATCTGCGGTACAGGCGACAGCGCACTGACGGTTTCTCTCTACGCGCATCGCTCTTCGTAAACCGAATTCGCGCGTACGCCTCCACTCTCTCACGCCGGCCGTGTGATTCTCCGTTTGGTTCGTCGCGGCGACGCTTGTGAGTTATTTTCCTATGCGTTGATAGGAAAGCTCATGTGTAATGAATCCCGCTTCGGCAATGAGGGACCAATGTCGTCAGCGACCGCACCGAGCTATGCTCCCATCCTCGATGAACCCAATCCAAGGCGCGACGAAGCGCCGGGCGTCCAGGGACTGCTGCGCGCCTCCCCGCCGCGTCCGAACGACGCCGCCCGTTGCGGCGCCGTCCTTCTATACGCTCTGGCCTTCGGAGTTGTCGTTAAGTTGGGCTTCAGCGCTCAAGAGAAGCCGATCGAAGAGCAGAGCATGATCGAGCTCGCGACGATCCCACCGGAAGAGGCTCCCGCGGAGGAAGCGCCGGCTCCGCCTGAAGAGCCCGACCTGCCAGAGTCGCCGCCACCCGAGCCCGAAGCGGCGGCGCCGCTCCCGGAGGTGAAGCCTCCGCCGCCCAAGCCGGTTCAAAAGCCGAAGCCGAAGGTCGAGAAAGAGCGCCCGCGCCGCGAGGCTCGGCCCGCGCCGGCGGAGCGGGCGAAAGCGAGCGGCCCGCGTGTGGACGCTCCCGCGGCGCGCGCGCCCGCTCCCGCCGGCGCTCAGACATCCGCGATCGCCAATCATTTTCACGCCTGCATGCAGAGAGCGGCGAGCAACGCCTATCCCGAATCGCAGGCGCCGCGTCATGCGCGCGTCGGCTATCGCGCCGTGTTCGGTCCGACCGGCGCGCTCGTCTCCTATTCGATCACGCCATCGGGCAACGGCGCTTTCGATGCGATCGCCAATCGTCTCGGCGGACGTTGCGGCTCGGTTCCCGCGCCGGGCAAGTCCGTTTCATTGTCGGGCGCGCTCACCTTCAGTCCCTGACGCCCTCGGACCGTTTCCCTCGAGCTGAAAGGCCATGATTCCATGAGTGACGCTTCCGCCGCCTCGGCCGCATTGTCGCATTCGCTGACGCCGGTCGAATTGTTCCTTCAGGCCGATTCGATCGTCAAGACCGTCATCGTCCTGCTCATTCTCGCCTCGGCCTGGGGATGGACGGTGATCGCCGAAAAGCTGATCCGCCTCGGCGTGCTGCATCGGCGCGCGGCGAGGCTCATCGACAGCGTTCAGAAAGAGCTGCCCGTCGCCGACCTCCCGGCGTCTTTCGACGCCGCCTCGCCGGAGGATCCGCTCGTGCAGGTCTATCGCGCAATGGTCGACGAGAATGCGCGCTCGTCGGATTTGCAGCACAGCGAGACGCAGCGCGACGCGCTGCAGGAGCGTGTGCATCGGGTCGGCCAGCTCGCCGCGGCCAACGCCATCGATCACCTGCACGCCCGTCTGCAGGGCCTCGCGACGATCGGCGCGGTCGCGCCTTTCGTCGGGCTCTTCGGCACGGTCTGGGGGATCATGAATTCGTTCCAGGGCATAGCGGCGTCCAACAACACCAGCCTCGCGGTGGTCGCGCCCGGCATCGCCGAAGCGCTGTTCGCCACCGCCCTCGGACTCGTCGCCGCCATTCCGGCGGTGATCTTCTACAATCGCATCAGCGGCGATATCGGCGCCTATGGCAAGCGCCTCAACTCTTTCATCGGCGTGTTCGAGGTGGAGCTGTCCCGTCAATTGTCTCGCAAGGGAGATCGCAATGGCCTTCGCGCTGCGTAAGCATGATTCCGAATTCGACCCGCAACCGATGGCGGACATCAATGTCACGCCGCTCGTCGACGTCATGCTCGTCCTGCTCATCGTGTTCATGGTCGCGGCGCCGCTGATGACCGCGGGCGTTCCGGTCGATCTGCCGAAGACGCAGGCCAAGCAGCTCGACGATCAGCAGCCGCCGATCGTCGTGAGCGTGGATGCGAACGGCGCTTTCTTCGTCGACAAGCGCGAGGCCGGCGCCGCGGAGGGGCTGCTGGCTCTGCTCGCGGAGAGCAGCGGCGGCGCCAAGGACCGGCGCGTCCATATTCGCGCCGACAAGGCCGTGCCTTACGGCAAGGTCGCCGAAGCAATGGGCCTCGTCAGCTCGGCCGGCTACGCCAAGGTCGCGCTCGTCTCCGAGGCGGCGAGGGGCGCCGCGCCCCGATGACACGCGCTGCGGCAGCGTCCTATAGGAGAAGTGCGCGAAAAGAGATAGATTGGCCGGGCGCCCATGCCGTCGAGGAGGCCCATCGTCCGCCATGTTGTCCAATAAAGCCAAATACGGCTTGAAAGCGCTCATCCATCTCGCGGGAGCCGAAGGCCAATGCCTCGCAGGAGACATTGCGAAGACCATTGGTATTCCATCAAGCTAGACGTTCGTGAATCGATCACCCTCATTCTCGATCGTACGAGCATCGCATTGCTGCGCGACAGAGCCAGCCGCGAGACCACAGCCTTACGCTGACGTCTCCGGCTTTCAAAGCCGCAAGGGTCGGCGTCCGAGCCGCGCCGCACGGCTAGGAGCATCCAATGAAACCCATTCGGTCGCACGTCCTCGAGGCTCGCATGCTGTGGGCGTTGGCAACGCTTCTCGCGGGGCCCGCGAGCGCTGACACGGCGCCCACGACTGCGTCACAGTCGGATCGCCTCGCGATTCGCCGGACGGTGAGCGAGATCGCCGCGGGTTTTCGGTCGGCATATATTGATCCGGGCAAGGGCGACCGCACAGCCACAGCGCTCGAACAAGCCCTCGCGGCGAAGGCTTATGACGATCTCGTCGATCGGGATGAATTCATTCGACGCCTCACCGCCGACCTTCGGTCCTTGACGAACGACGAGCACATATTTCTCGTTCGCAATTTGCGACCACCGGGGCAAGCCGTGTCGCCTCGGCCCAATGACGCCGGATTCGAGCGGGTTGAACGCCTCGAGGGAAACATCGGCTATATTCGCTTGATCAGATTTGCGCCTCCGGAGATTTTCCGCGATGTGGCGAACAACGCCATGCGCCTCGTCGCCGACACGAACGCGCTGATCTTCGACATCCGCGGCAACAGAGGCGGTCATCCTCGATCGATCGCCTATCTGAGCAGCTTCCTGCTCGATCCCTCGAGGTCGATTCATCTCGCCGACGCGGTATGGCGCAACAAGGGAACGTTGAACTTCAGGACCGAGGAGTTCTGGACCAGCCGGACTCCCGACCATTATCTCGATAAGCCGGTCTACATCCTCGTCGGCCCGGAGACCTTCTCCGCCGCCGAGGGCTTCGCATATCATCTGCAAGCTTTGAGACGCGCGACGATCATCGGCGCCAAGACGAAAGGCGGCGCCCATGCGACCGAACCAGACGCAGTGGTTGCGATCGAGCCGGATTTGTTCCTCGTCGCGCCGAACGGGCGAACGGAAAATCCCGTCACGAAGAGCAATTGGGACGGCGTCGGCGTTCGACCCGATGTAGAGGTCGCTCCAGAGACCGCGCTGGTCGCCGCAATGAAGTTGGCGCTGGCGCGCCAGTCGGATTCGACGAGCGAGGGCGCCGGCGTTGCGGCCCCGCAGCAGACCGCCGGCGCTCCGGATCATCGCTGACGGGAATTCGAATGGCCACGGAAGATACAAAGATATTACTGCAGGCGCAGCTTTGGCGTCGCACGGGCCGTCGCGTCGCCATCGCGACTGTGATCGAGACCTTCGGCTCGGCGCCGCGGCCGGTCGGCGCGCATCTCGTGGTCGATGAGACGGGCGCATTCGTCGGCTCTGTTTCCGCAGGCTGCGTCGAGAATGACGTCATCGTCGCAGCGCTCGACGTGATCGCCGATGGCGTCGCGCAGCGTCTCGAATTCGGCGTCGCGGACGAGACCGCCTGGCGCGTCGGCCTCTCCTGCGGCGGGCGCATCTGCGTGCTCGTGCAAAAGCTCGACGACGCGGCCGCCGAGCTGCTCGATGTCTCGTTGCGCATGAGCACGGAGCGGCGCGCGCATACGATCGCCACGCCGCTCGACAACGGCGTCGCGCGCGTCATCGAGACCGGCGATCCACTCGCGGCTTTTGCCGGCTGGAGCGGCGTCGCCACGCATGAGGCGCAGCGATGGTTCATCGAAGGGCGCGAACCGGCGCCGCGGCTCGTGATCATCGGCGCCGTGCATGTCGCGCAATCGCTCGCGCCCATGGCGCAAATCGCCGGCTTCGAGACGATCATCGTCGATCCGCGCATCGCCTATGCGACCGCCGACAGATTCCCCGATGCGCGTCTCGAGCCGCGCTGGCCGCAGGAGGCGCTCACCGATATCGGCCTCGACCCATGCACCGCCATCGTCGTCCTCACGCATGACCCGAAGATCGACGATCCCGCGCTTCGCACAGCGCTCGCCTCGCCATGCTTTTATGTCGGCGCGCTGGGGTCGCGCGCCACTCATGGACGCCGCGTCGAGCGTCTCGCCGCGAGCGGCGTCTCGCGCGACGCGCTGATGCGCATCCGCGCGCCGGTCGGTCTGGACATCGGCGCGCTCGGCCCGGCGGAGATCGCGGTCTCCATCCTCGGCGAGATGATTCTCGCGCGCAAGCGCAAACCTTTGCGCAGCAGCGCCGCCGTGAAGGAGGTCGCGTGATCGCGGCGATGGTGCTCGCGGCGGGGCGAGGCGCGCGCTTCGACGAGCAGGGCGAGAACAAGCTGCTCGCGGAGTTCGGCGGGCGGCCGCTGATCCGCCGGGCCGTCGACGCCGCGCTCGGCTCGCGAGCCGCCCAGACCATCGTCGTGACGGGCTGGGACCATGTGCGCATCGCCGCTGCGCTCGGCGATCGCCCAGTGACGTTCGCGCATAACGCCCGGCATCGAAGCGGCATGGCCTCGTCTCTGCAAACGGGGCTCACCGAGGCGCGCGAGGCGGATGGCGTGATCGTGCTGCTCGGCGACATGCCGACGATCGAATCTCCTCTTCTCGATCGTCTCATCGACGCATTCGAGACGACAGGCGCCTCGGCAGTGATCCCGGTTCATGAGGGACGCCGCGGCAATCCAGTCCTGCTCGGCCGCGCGATTTTCCCGCGGCTCGCGGAGCTGCGCGGAGACGAGGGCGCGCGGCGCCTGCTGCGAGAGCTCGATCATGTCGTCGAGCTCGATATCGGCGAGACTGTGGTCCTCGCCGATGTGGACACGCAGCGCGATCTCGATCGGCTGCGCGCCGATCAGACGAAGCCGACGTCGAGCTTCTGAAGCGGAACGTCGCGAATGCGCTTGCCTGTGGCGGCGAAAAAAGCGTTGAGCACCGCCGGCGCCGCGACGCAGATGGTCGGCTCGCCGACGCCGCCCCAAAAGCCGCCGCTCGGCATGACGATCGCTTCGACCTTGGGCATATCCTTGATGCGCATCGAATCGTAAGTGTCGAAATTGGCCTGCTCGGCGCGGCCATTCTTCACCGTGATCGCGCCGAAGAACAGCGCCGACAGCCCATAGACGAAAGAGCCCGACACCTGACGCTCGATTTGCGCCGGATTGACGGCGTAGCCCGGATCGGTCGCCGCGACGATGCGATGGATCTTGATGCGTCCAGCGTTTTCGACGGAGATCTCCGCCGCCGCCGCGACATAGCTGCCATAGCCCATGAAGGAGGCGAGGCCGCGATGCACGCCTGCCGGCGCCGGGCGGCTCCAGCCGACCCGCTCGGCGACGGCGTCGAGAACCGCGAGCTGCTTTGGATGGCTCGCCATCAAGCCGCGGCGGAAAGCGAGCGGATCGGCGCCGGCGGCATGCGCCAGCTCGTCGATGAAGCTCTCGAGATAGAGCGCATTGTGATTGATGTTGACGCCACGCCAAAAGCCCGGCGGCACGGGCGGATTGCGCATCGCATGCTCGACGAGAAGATTGGGAATGTCATAGCCGAGCTGCGCGTCGCCGGTCGCGACGAGCCCCTGCAGCGCCGCCGGATCGAGACCATTCTTCACCGCCTCGGGCCGCACGCTGGCGAGGATCGATTGTCCCGACAGGCGAATGCGCAGACCGACGAGCTTATTATCCGCATCCAACGCGCCGACGAGGCGGCATTGCGTCACGGGATGATATTTCCCATGCGCCATATCCTCCTCGCGCGACCACAGCAGCTTCACCGGACGTCCCGGGAATTGCTTGGCGAGCAGCACCGCCTGCGTCACATAATCGGTGAAGCCGCGACGACCGAAGCCGCCGCCGAGCATTACCTTGTGAACCTCGCATTTTGCCGCCGGCAGGCCGGAGGCCGCGACGACGGCGGCGAAGGCCGCCTCGCCATTCTGCGTTCCGGTCCAGACCTCGCATCGCTCGGGCGTATAGAGCGCGGTCGCGTTCAGGGGCTCCATCGCCGCATGATTCTGGTGCGGATAACTGTAGACGGCCTCGATCATCTTCGCCGCGCCGGCGATCGCCGCCTTGGCGTCCCCATTGCTGTTGCCGACGACCGCAGGCTGCGAATCCTCGAGCCCTTCCGCGAGCCATGCAGCCGTCGCTGCGCTGGAGGCGTTCGCATTCGGGCCGTCGTCCCAGACGATCGGCAGAGCGTCGAGCGCCTTCTTGGCGCGCCACCAGCTGTCGGCGACGACGGCGACCGCGCTGTCGCCGACGGGCGCCGCATCGACGACGCCGGGCAGTGTGGCGATCGCCGTCTTGTCGAAGCTCTTCAGACGGCCTCCGAAGGTCGGGCAATCCTTGATCGCGGCGCTGAGCAGGCCCGGCAGCTTCACGTCTATGCCGTAGATCATCTTGCCGTTGGTCTTGTCGGCCGTGTCGAGACGCGCCACGCCCTTGCCGGCGATCTTCCAGTCTTTCGGGTCCTTCAGCGCGACATCGTTCGGCGGCGTCAGCTTCGCCGCCGCGGCGGCGACCTTGCCGAAGCTGATCGAGCGCCCCGACGCCGCGTGCGAGATGATCCCTTTCTCCGCCCGGCAGTCCTTCGCCGGAACGCCCCATTGGTTCGCCGCGGCCTGGATCAGCAATTGGCGCGCGATCGCGCCGCCCTTGCGCACATAATCCTGCGAGCCGCGAATGCCGCGGCTGCCGCCGGTCGAAAAATCGCCCCAGACTCTGTTGCGCGCGGCGCTCTGACCGGGCGTCGGATATTCGGTCGTCACCTTCGCCCAGTCGCATTCCAACTCCTCGGCGACGAGCTGGGCGAGGCCGGTGAGCGAGCCCTGGCCCATCTCCGAGCGAGCGATGCGGATGATGACGCGATCATCCGGCTCGATGACGACCCAGGCGTTGACCTCGGGCGCGCCATCCGCGGCGAGCGCGCCCTTCGGGCCGCCGGGAATATCGAGACCGAGCGCGAGGCCGGCGCCCAGCGAGGCGCCGCCGATGATGAAGCCGCGCCGGTGAAGAGAGAAAGACCCGCCCATCTTCATTCTCCTCACGCTTTCGCCGCGGCGTGGATCGCCTCGCGCGCTTGTTGAAAGGTTCCGCATCGACAAATGTTGGAGATCGCCTCGTCGATGTCCTGGTCGCTCGGATGCGGCTTCTCGGCGAGCAGCGCCGCTGCGGCCATCAACATGCCGCTTTGGCAATAGCCGCATTGCGGAACGTCATGGTCGATCCAGGCGCGCTGCAGGCGATGCTGCGCGGCGTTTTCTGCCAGGCCTTCGATAGTGGTGATCGCCTTGCCGGCGACATCGGCCGCGAGCACGCTGCAAGAGCGGACCGCGACTCCGTCGATATGAACGGTGCAGGCGCCGCATTGGCCGATGCCGCAGCCATATTTCGTGCCGGTGAGGCCGATCTGCTCGCGGATCGCCCAGAGCAAGGGCGTATCGGGATCGACGTCGATTTCGACGGCGCGCCCGTTCACGATCAAACTCGTCATGTTCCAATGCCTCTCGATCGCCGTTCGCTCGCGCTTTTCTTACCAAAGTTGTAGACTTAATGGAAGGGCGCTCGCTCACCGCGGCGGCGTCGCGAGCCGATAGGCGCGCGCGATGGCGGGATCATCGGGCGCGAGCGTGACGGCGCGGGCGAGCTCGCTGCGCGCCTCCATCTCACGGCTTTGGCGCAACAGCCACAGGGCGAGGGCGTAATGCGCCACAGCGTCGGCGGGGTCGCGCCGCACGGCCTCGCGCAAGGGCGCCTCGGCCTCGGCGTCGCGCCCCTCACTGCGCAGCAGATCGGCGAGATCGAGCCGCGCCGGCGTGAATTTCGGATCGAGCCGCAGCGCCGTCTCGAAAGCGGCGATGGCCTCCAGCGGCCGACCCTGCTCGGCGCGCAGCGCGCCGACGCCGAGATGAGTCTCCGGCCGCTCTGCCGAGACCAGCTCCGCGGCGACCCATTCCTCGGCCGAGACGCCCGTCGCGGCGAGCAGCCGCGCCGCTTCGAGACGCGTCGCCGCCGCCGGATCGGCGAGGAGCGGCGCGGCGAGCCGGCGCGTCGTTGCGTCATAGGGCTCGAGCGCGCGGATCGCGCCGAGGCGCAGAAGCGCGTCGGAGGAGCCGATCGCTTCACGAATCGCGCGCAGCGCCATCTCGCCGGGCGCGCGCGCCAGCAGCGACAGCGCCGTCGCCCGCATGATCGCGGATTCGCCGCCGTCGCCAGCGAGCGCGGCGAGCGCCTCCGCTGCGCCGGGCGCGGCGCGCCGGCCGAGCGCGATGGCTTTCGCGGCGCTCGCTTGTCCGAGGCGTCGGCTCCCCCAGCCGCGCATGGCCTCCGCCGCCCAGGACGCAGGCTTGTCGGCATGACAATCATTGCAGGCGTTGGGAACGCCGAGCGGCGCGAGATCGGGACGCGGAACGCGGAAGCCGTGATCATGCCGCTCATGAACCTGCATATAGATGCGGCTCGGCATGTGGCAGGCGACGCATTGCGCCTCGCGTGTTCCTGGCGCGTGATGATGATGGCTGGATGCGTCGAAGCCCGCGGGCTCATGGCAGCGCGCGCAAAGCGCATTGCCTTGCTCCCGCAGCGCGCCGCCATGCGGCTCGTGGCAATCGATGCAGGCGACGCCGGCGCGATACATGCGGCTCTGCAGGAAAGAGGCGTATTCGAACACCTCGTCCTCGATTTGCCCGTCGGCGCGAAAAAGACCTTTGTCGAGCAATGCCGGAGCATAATCGTCGAGAAAGCGGCGCGTCGGCGCGGGCGTCTCGGACAGAGCGCGACGCCGCGAATGGCAGGGGAAGCAGAGTTCCGAGCGATCATCGCTCGCCGATGCGGCGAAGCCCTTGTCGGCGCCCGCGCGCGCGCCGCCGCGCGCCCAGGCGACATGCGCCGAGCCCGGACCATGACAGGCTTCGCAAGCGACACTCACATCGGTCCATGTCGTGCGATAAGAATCCGTCGTCAGATCATAATTCTTGCGCAAGCCGGTCGAATGGCAATCAGCGCACATGAAGTTCCAATTCTGATTGCGGCCGCTCCAATGCAGCGGATCGCCCCAGGCGATCGTCTCTTCGGGATAGAGGCCGAACCATCGCTGGCCGCCTTTTTCTTTCGGCCGCGCATCCCAGGCGACGCTGAAGGCCTGTAGACGTCCGCCCGGCGCCTCGACGAGATATTGCTGCAGCGGCGTGACGCCGAAGGTGAAGCGCACGCGATCCTCGCGCGCTTCGCCGGCCGGTCCTCTCGTCTCGATGATGAAGGCGTCGCCGCGACGAAAGAAGCGCGTGGCCGCTCCATTCTCGGTGAAGGCCACGTCGTTGAAATCGCCGAGAACGGACGCTGAGGTCGCCTCCTGCATGGAGCGCGCGTGATGCGACGTCCGCCATAGGTTTGTCTGCGCGGCGTGGCAGTCGGCGCAGACGCCGCTTCCGACATGGCGAGCGACATCGTCGAGCGGCGTCTGCGCCGCCGCACCCGCGACGCAGAACCAGAGCAGCAGAACGCGCAGCCAAATCGCGATCAACGAAGCTCCACGCGGGCCGATTCGATCTCGCCGGCATAAGGGAACGGCGACGCATAGGCCGGGCTCACCGGCGCGCCGCCGTCACGTCCGAGATCGAGCGTCTCATTGTAGGAGAGCACGAGATTGTCGATCCGGCCTTCGCCCGCGAGCGTCTCCCCGATGAACAACTTGCCGGCGCCCGGGAAGGGGCCGTTCGGTCCTCTCGGCGGTGCGCCCGGCGCCGGCGTGAACTCGAAGGCGACGCGCAGCTTGCCGCTCGGCAGGCGCGCCTGCGATGCGACATGTCCGGTGATAGCGCCGAAGGAATTGGCGTCATATTGCAGCAGGCCATCCTTCACATAGAGCGTGAAGCCGCCGTAATCGCCGCCATCCGCCAGCAGGACGCCATCGGCGCCGCCCTTCGGCACGACGAGATCGACGACGATCCTGTGCGCGCGGCCCGAAAGCTTCGGCCCGATGCGCGACGGAATGTCGTCGGCTCCGGCGCGATAGACGAAGAGGTCGCGTCCATCGGCAGGCGAAGGCAGCGGCGTGCGCTCGGGAAGGATCGGATAGATCTGCGTGCGCTTCGCCTCCGTCTCGAACAGAGCGATGAGCTCGGCGAGCTTTTCCGGTCGCTGCGCGGCAAGGTCATGCGCTTGGGAAAAATCATGGGCGAGGTCGTAGAGCTCCCAAGGATGTTGGCCCAGCGGCGCGGCGGCGCGCTGAAGCCTCCACGGCGGCTCATGACGCGCGCCCGCCCACCAGCCATCCGCGTAGACGCCGCGATTGCCGACGGTCTCGAAGACCTGGCGCGGATGCGAGCTCGGCGCGGCGGCGTCGACGAAGCTCTTCACGAAGCTCGCGCCTTCGAGCGGGATTTGCCGAACGCCGTCGACGCTCTCGGGGAATTTCACGCCGGCGGCCTCATAAATGGTCGGCGCGATGTCGGTGATGTGCTGGAACTGCGTGCGCAGTCCGCCTTTGTCGGCGATGCGCGCGGGCCAGGAGACGATCAGCGGATCGCGCGAGCCGCCGAGATGCGAGGCCGCCTGTTTCATCCATTGAAAGGGCGTGCTGCTGCTCCAGGCCCAGGCCGCGGCGTAATGATTGTCGAAGCGCTCCTCGCCGAAGCGCTCCGCTTGCTTCAGCCGCTCCTGCGTCGACGGAATGGAGCCATCCGCATTGATGACATCGCGTCCGTCGAGTCCGCCTTCGCCGCTGCCGCCATTGTCTCCGGCGATATAGAGGACGAGCGTGTCGTCGGCGATTCCGTCCGCGCGCAAAGTGTCGAGCAGGCGTCCGACCTCATGGTCGGTGTGCTCGAGAAAGGCCGAATAGACTTCCATCTGCCGCGCATAGAGCGCCCGCTGCTCGGGCCTCAGCTCCGCCCAGGCCGGCAGCTCCGCGGGACGCGGCGTCAGCTCGGCGTCGGCGGGAATGACGCCGAGCTGCTTCTGCCGCGCAAACGTCTCCTCGCGCAAACGGTCCCAGCCCTGGTCGAACTTGCCGCGATATTTGGCGATATAGTCTTTTGGGACGTGATGCGGCCAATGCGTCGCGCCCGGCGCGAAATAGAGGAAGAAAGGCTTTTGTGGCGCAATCGCCTCATGGCGCCGCAACCAATGAACCGCGTCGTCGACGAGATCGCTGGTCAGATGATAGCCCTGCTCCGCCGACTTCGGCGGGTCGGCCGGAACGGTTCCGCGATAGAGCCGCGGCGACCATTGGCTGTCATAGCCGGCGAGGAAGCCATAGAAATAGTCGAAGCCGAGTCCCGTCGGCCAGCGCTCGAACGGCCCGTCTGGAGAAATCTCCTCATAAGGCGTGTTGTGCCATTTGCCGAAGGCCGCGGTGCTGTAGCCATTGTCACGCAGCACGCGGGCGATGGAGGCGGCGCTCTTCGGCCAATGGGCGTTATATCCCGGGTAGGGCGCGGCGATATCCGCGACCGTGCCGAAGCCGATCTGATGATCGGTGCGGCCGCTGAGCAAGGCCGCGCGCGTCGGCGAGCACAGCGCGCTCACATGGAAGGCATTGTAGCGCAGGCCAGAGCGCGCGAGTCTGTCGAGCTCCGGCGTCGCCGTCGCGCCGCCGAAAGTCGAAGTTGCGCCGAAGCCGACATCGTCGAGCAGCACGAGCACGATATTGGGCGCGCCCGCCGGCGCCTGCGGGCCCCTTGGCCAGCTCGGCGCTTCAGCCTTTGCGACCGTCTGCGCGCTTGCAGCGGCGACGCAAATATGAAGCGCGAGCGTCAGAGTCGCCAGCGTTGTGGTTTTCATTTCGATCATCCGAATGAGCGGCTGGGAGGCGCGCGGGTCTCGCCGCCAAATCGGCCGGCGATATGCTTTGGCAAGACCTGGCGAAAGCAATGGAGACACAAAGCGCGAGTTTACATGTCGACTGGTAGAACGCCGCATCCCTCGCCTCCCCCGCTGCGCGGGAGGGGAACGCGGCGGGGGAGGGTCGGGCGGGCCGTCGGCCGTTCAGGCGCGACCGAAGACGAGGATGAAATTATTGGCCGGCAGATCGAGAATCTTTTTCAGCGCGATCCCATGGACCGCGGCCGCCTTCTCGAGATCCTTCACATCCTTCAATCCCCATTCGGCGACATTGGCGGCGAGGATCTCTTTGTCGAAGGATTCATTGGACGACGTCGTATATCTGCCGTCGACCTTGAACGGACCATAAATGGCGAGGAAGCCGTCCTTGGTCAGCACGCGCGCGGCGACTTGCGCGATGCCGTCGGCGATGGCGACGGGCGCGACCTGGAACAAATTGACGACGAAGATCGCGTCATAGAGCCGATTCTTCGGATCGGGCCAGGTCGCCGGATCGGTGAGATCGATCCGGACCGGATCGGCGACATTGCCGTTGCCCGCCTCGGCGCGCTTCTGCTCGATCGTCGCGAACACATCGGCGTCATAGTCCGACGGCTGAAAGCTCAGCGCCGAAAAATGCGGCGCAAAATAATTGATGTGATTGCCGGCGCCGCTGGCGAGCTCCAGCACATTGCCGCGCTCGGGAAAGATCTCCTTGAACACGGAGAGGATCGGGTCGCGGTTGCGGTTTCCCGCCCAGGCGACATAGGGGCTCAGCGGATAGGGATCGATCGGCGGACGATCGGCGGGAACCGTGTCGCTCGTTGTTGTGGTCGACATGACGTTCTCCTCGGTTGCGGATGCGTGGCAGGGCTGCTCAGCTCGCGAGCAGCTCCTCGAGATGACGATCGATGGCGGCGTTGTAGGCGGGGTCGGTCCCGAACAGAGCGAGATGTCCCCACGGCGAGGAGACGCGCCGCAGCTCGCTCCCCGCGATCAGCTTCTGCTCCGCCTCGAGGTCGGCGAGCGGAAAGAAGCCGTCCTCCTTTATGGCGATGACGAAGGTCTTCGCGCTGATGCGGCCCAGCGCCCGCGCGAGATCGCCGTTCTCCAGACGCGAGGCGTCGGCGTCGCGCCATTTGGACAAGAGGAGGACGAGATTATTGGGGTCCTGGGGAAGGAAATGGCCCTCGACGAAACCGGCGACGAAGTCGTCGGGCGTCGAAAAGCCGAGATCGCTCCATCCGCGGGTGTTGAACAGAGCGGGCGAAAATCCGGAAGCGGCGAAAATGCGGGCGTGGCGTCGCAGGCCGCGATGAACCAGCGCCGCGCGCTCATACCAGCCGTCATCGAAGGCGGGATCGGAGACGATGGCGTCGATGAAGGTCGACACCAGAAGCCTGTTGTGCGCCGTGCCGCGCGCGAGCCCCGCGATCGGCGCCGCGCGTCGCACCGCTTCGGGGAAGCGCGCCGCCCATTCATAGGTCTGCTGCGCGCCCATCGAGCCGCCGAGGACGAGCGCGAGACGCTCGACGCCGAAGGCTTCCGTCACCAGACGATGCTGCGCGCGCACATCGTCGGCGATCGTGATGCGCGGAAAACGCGCCGCGTCGAAGGGCGGCGCGGAATTGCTCGGAGAGGACGAAAGGCCGGCGCCGATCTGGTTGACGAGGATGATGAAATATTTGTCGGGATCGAGCGCTCGTCCGGCCCCGACATAGGCGCGCTCGAGAATTTTCGACGTGCCCGAATACCAGCTCGGGAACAGGATGGCGTTGTCGCGCCGCGCCGATAATTTTCCGAATGTAGCGTAGGCGAGCTTCAGGCCGCGAATCTTGTCCCCGCTCTCGAGTTCGAAATCGCCGAGATCGCGGGTTTCATATGGCCCGTGCAGGGCTTGTGAATAGTAGCTGGCCGTCACTGACGCTCCCCTTCTGGGCTCCGCCGCAGACTGCATTATCATATCAAGTAGGTCAAGTTAGAAAAATCATAAGTCGCAGCATGCTCAGTTTTTTTGATCGATGTGGCTCAACAGCCCACATTTTGCCTTGTTATATGATAGGATTATTTGGTTTATGCGGGGCTAGAGGCGACGGCCCCGCCTCAGTCGCGGAGGGACAGATGAGCGTGAAGAAGGTGTTTCTCTATGCCGAGATTCAGGTCTCGATTCCGTTCGACAAAATCCCTTGGGAGGAGATCGACACGGCGATGAAGAAGAATCCGGGGCTGAAGAGCAAGACGTGGCTCGCAGGAATCAACACCGACACGGTCGGCGGCTTCTACGAATTCGACTCGCTCGACAACGCCAAGGCCTATGCGGTCGGCTATCTCGCCGAGGCGGCGCAGCAATTGGGCGGCTCGCTGACCGTGCGGCTCTATGACGGCGACGTCGTCGCGCAAGCGAGCAAGGCGATCCATTCGCCCTATTACTCCTGAAACCGCGCGTCTTCGTCGCGGCGGGCCTATGGCGAGAAGACCTGCCGCGCATCGCGCGGCAGGTCGTTCGATATGCTAGAGCGCTATCCGCTCTAGCATTCTTTCGTTGGAGCGAATTCTGATCGATCGAACGATCCCGTTCGATCGGAAAGCGCTTTAATTCGCCGCGGTCTGCCGGCCGATCGCCGTGCGCAGCTCGTCGAGGCTCGCCACGCGGCCGTGCAGGCCGGCGATCCGCTCCACATCGAGACCGAGCTTCTGAATCGTCTCGTAGAGATTGACCGAGAACGGGTTCGGCGTCTTCGGCGCCGGCGCGCCCACGGCCGCTGGCGTATAGGCGTCGGCCTCGATCACCAATTTCTCCTTGGGCAAATAGACGAGGGCGAGGTCGTCGGAATGGCCGCTGCCGGCGATATGATGCACTTCGATATTGTGATCGCCTTCGCCGAGCACATGCTTGTGCTCATAGCTTTCGAACTTCGCCGCCTTCTTCGACGCCGCGAGCCGATCGGGATGCAGCGTGTGCGGGAGCGTCCAGACTTGCTCGTAGAACGCCTTGCTGATGGTCTGCGTCACGATGGTCGCGCCGGCGTCGACGAAGGTGCGCAGCCCGCCCGAATGGTCGAAATGCACATGGCTGTTGACGACATATTTGATCGGCTTGCCAGGGAGGATCTCGCCGACCTTCTGGATCACGGCCAGCGAGCGCTCCTCGTTGAGCGGCGCCTCGATCAGAACGACATGGTCCTTCTCCTCCACGGCGACGCTGTGATGCGTGCCGCCGGTCAGATAATAGACGCCGTCTGCGATCCTCTCCGACGCGACCGTGATCGGCGGCGCCGGCGGAAGACCTGCAGGAATGGCGATGTCGACGGCGCCGTCGGCCTTGGCTGCGGCGACGGCGATATGAAGCACCTCATGGCCGCCGGCGCTGCGATGGATCTGCGTCGGGAAATGCAGCCCGCCGAAATCCTTATAGTCGGAGAAGGTCGTCTCCAGCAGCGTGTCGCCGAGCACGGGCGAGTCGATCCAGGTGCGGATCGATGCGACATGATTATCGGCGCCGATGGTCCCGACATAACGATGATTGCCGAGCGCGAAGGACACTTCGACATTGGCGCCGGCGGCTTCTGACTTCGCGCCATTGGCCAGCGCGGCTTTCAGAAATCCTTGCGGCGTCGTCCAAATGTCGGCGATGCGTTCTTCGACCGCGGCCGGCGCGGCGGTCGCGACAGGCGCGGCTCCGGGCGCGGCGCCCTGCGGCGGCGCGACGTTCCAGGCTGCGTCGCCAAGCACGCTCCATTCGAGCTTCTGCTCCACCGGCGCGGGCCGCGCGCGTCCATCCGGCGTCTGGCTGCGCGTGAGCTGAACGCGTTCGCTCGCTTTGTCGAAGTCGATCGCGGCGCTGTAGGCGGAGACGTCGAACTTCGGCCAGTCGCCGCCGGGGACGGGCGCTTGGCCGAACTGGCGCCAATGACCGGCGCCGGAAAACTCCAGGGACTTGATCTTGCCGGCCGAGAGCAATGTCGCCGACTCCTGCAGCGAAGCCGCTTGCGCAGCACCGGCGAAGGCGAGAGCCCAAACGCCGAGGCCAGCGAAAATCCAGGCGGTCGATTTTGGCATGAACAGTCTCTCTTTTCTGCGGAATGGATCGTCCCGGATTCGGGCCCGGGACAGGATGCGCCCTCGTCGTCGGTCCGCGCGGCGACGCCGGGCGAAGGATGAAAGTTCAGATTGCCGGCGCAGCGACGAAACCATGCTCGCCGCCGCCTTCGCTCACCGCATGCGCGCCGGCGTCCTCGATGCGAACGGCGTCGATCTGGGCGGTGGCCGGTCCCCGCGCGGCGAGCGCGAGGAACTCCGCGACCATGGATTTCGGCCCGGCGACCACCGTCTCCACCGAGCCGTCGCTGCGATTGCGCACCCAGCCAAAAAGATGCAGCCGTCCCGCCTCGCGCGCGACGAAGACGCGATAGCCGACATTCTGAACGCGCCCTGCGACGATGATGCGCGCGACGCGCGTCCAGGCGTTCACAGCGTCTGGCAATGAATCCTCCGAGGCTCGTTCGTCATCTCGCGGAGAAGAGTCGAAAGGAGATATTTTCCGGCGGCGTCACCGACGCCTCGGAATGCGGCGTTCCCGCCGGAGCCCAGTCATAAGGAACCGGCTGCGCGCGATAGACGTTGTAATCCAGCGTCGGCCGGCCGGTGTCCGCATCGACGCCGCGGCGCGGATAGGGATTCACATATTCCCAGACGATCTCGCCAGCGGGCGTCACCTGAAAGAAGCGGCCGAACTGCCCTTCGTCGATGAAAGTGTTGCCGTTCGGCAGGCGCCGAGCATTGCTGATATGCGTGCTGCGGAAGGTGTAATCGGGCCGGCCGGAGCTCGCGCCGGTATATTGCCAGACGATCTCCTTGGTGACCGGATTGATCTCGAGCACGCGCGATCCGCCGATGAAAGGCAGCGCAGCGCGCGGATAGCCGGCCTCGCCCTGATTATCGAAGACGAGAAGATTGCCGGCGCCCGGAAGTCCCTCGGGAATGATATGGGCGTCGTGCTGGCCGGAGATCTGATCGACCGGGCGCGGAACCTTGCGGGAGGACGCAAGCGCGGTCGCCGGCGCCGGCGGAAAATGCGGGCCGAGCGTCCAGGCGATCTTGCGCGTCTTGCGATCGACGATGGCGATGAAATTCGCATTGCGCGCATCGAAGATCAGATTGTCCGGCGCAAAGCGCTGGTCGCCTTCGTCGAACCAATGATTGGGGCCGACCGGCTTCAGACTGTTGACATGCAGATAGTCGGGGTTTTTGGAGCCCTTGATCAGCTTCACTTCCTCCGGGGCGAAGCCGATCTCGTCGATATGGTCCGACGCCGCCCAGGTCCAAGCGATCTCTCCGTCTGGATCGACCTCATAGGCGACGTCGTCCAGCACCTGCGGCGCGGCGAAGCCGGGCAGAGGATAAAAGAGATTGGAAAGCACCAGCGTGTTGCCGTTGGGCAGCCGGGCTATGTCGTGATGCTGATGCGCGCGGCCGTCGGGCGCGGATTTGCCGAAGCTCCACAGCGGCGCGCCGCTCCAATCGACCTCGCCGACCGTCTTGCGAATGCGGGTCTGCGCACGCCCCGGCGCGAGATCCGTTCCCTTGCCCTCTTCGCTCTCCAACGTGACGAAGACATGTCCACGCGCGCCGCCGACGAGCGCCGGATCGATGAAGGCGACCGGCTGGCCCGAAAACTTCCACTCGTGGACGACCGCGCCGGTGAGATCGATGAGACGCGAGACATCGTCGCCGCCCGTGAAGAGGACGTAGGAGCTATGAGCGCGCGCCGGATCGTAGATCGTCGTTCCGGTGGGAAAGACGCTTGGTTCGGCGCAGGCTTGCGTGGCCGTCGAAGCGACGACGCAGGCGAAAATCGTAGAGATCATGGGTTTGGTCGACCTGAGACGCGTCTCGGCCATGTGAGCCTCCCGCACTGCCGCGATAATAGGCTCTTTTATCATACTTATATGATATGATAAATGGTGCGGTCGAAGATTTTTACGCTGAAATTTATGGCGTTAAAATGCCATCCCTAAGAGAATTATCGACTTATCAGCTAAGGGTTATGCATGACTTTTTGCTGCGGACCATGCGAGCGCCGAGCCTTTCGGCAGCGGGACGGGGATGACGGGAAACGATTCCCGCCGAGGCGCGCCGCCGCGGAGCGGACACAATGAGCGGCTTTTTCTAGCTGTCCTTCAAACCGGTTTGTCGCCGGCCGAAACGATCGGCGATTGGCGCGCGCAGAGGCGCAACGCGTGCTGCATCGGCCATGTCGACCTCCTCGCCCGGCCGTCGAGCGGCGCCCTATAAATACACTTGTTAGATCGGATAAACGAATTATACCTCGGGCATGTTGTTCGCACGGTCGGGAGGCTGCGTGTCGGCTCCATCTGTTTCACGAGGCGCGCCCGGGGCGGCGCGCATCGACGTCGAGCGCGCGATTGCCGAGATTCGCGCGGGTCGGCCGGTCATCCTCCGCGACGCGGCGACGCGCGCTCTCGTCATCGCCGTCGATGCGCTGGACGCCGCCCTCGCCGCGCTGCTTCCGCCCGGGTCGACGCGGCTCGCGCTGACGGCGCCGAGGCTGCGGCGCCTCGGCGTCGCGACGCGGGAGGCCGGCGCCCTCGCATTCGCCGAATTCGATCTCGATCGGCTGGCGACGCTCGCCGTCGATCCAAACGCCCGCCTCGCCGAACCCGTGCGCGCCGCGACCTCCTCGGAGCGAGGCGCTCTGGAACTGATGCGGCTCGCGCAAGCGCTTCCCGCGGCGGTCGTCTCAGAGGCGCCGGCGACGGACGGCGCCTTTCCCGGACTGCTCGGCGTCGAGCTGAAGGATGTGACCGCCTATCGCAGCGACTGCGCGGCGGCGTTGCGCATCGTCTCGCGGGCGAGCGTGCCGCTCGACGGCGCGGCCGACGCCGAATTCATCGTGTTCCGCGGCGGCGAAGGTCTGCGCGACCAGACGGCGATCATCATCGGCAAGCCGGATTTCGCCGAGCCTGTCTCCGTCCGGCTGCATTCGGCCTGCCTCACCGGCGATCTCTTCGGCAGCCTCAAATGCGATTGTGGCGATCAATTGCGCCATGCAGCGCGCCATTTCGCCGAGAACGGCGGCGGCGTGCTGCTCTATCTCGATCAGGAAGGCCGCGGCAATGGACTCGGCAACAAGATCCTCGCCTATGACCTCCAGGCCCATGGCTTCGACACTTATGACGCCGACGAGGCGCTCGGCTTCGAGCAGGACGACCGCCGCTTCGAATTCGCCGCCGCCATGCTGAAGGCCCTGGGCGTGCAACGAGTGCGGCTGCTGACGAATAATCCCGAGAAGATCGCCGCGCTCGGCGTCGCCGGTCTCGAGGTCGTCGCCGATCAACGCATCATGGGACGGCGCAATGATCATAACGAGCGCTATCTCGCCGCCAAGCGCGACAAAGCCGGCCATCTTATCGATCTCGACCGCGCTCCACGCGCGAACGGCCGCGCCCGCACCCTCGCCGACCCTTCGCCGTTGTGACAAGTCGGCGGCGAGAATGCTGGAAATGACATTGATTATTCCTATCGATATTATATAGTTTTGTCGGGTGCGGCCGGCGGAGATGCGCCGCGACGACACCCGGACATTTCAGCTGCCGCGCGACGCTCGGAGCCTCGCCGACCCGCGCTACGAAGAAAGCATCGGACCGATGAATAGTCTCATCTTTCTGCACCGCTGGATCGGCGTCGTGCTGGCGCTGTTCATGCTCGTCTGGTTCTCCACCGGACTCGTCATCGCCTTCCTCGCGGCGCCGCCGATCACCCGCGCGCAGCAGCTCGCCCATGCCGAGAGCCTCGCGCCGGAGACGGGCTGGCTCTCGCTCGGCGATGCGCTCGAGGCGCGCGCCCGCAGCGGGCGCCATGGCGAGGAGGACGGAGTCGTCGCCGAAGGACGGCTCGTTCGCGTCGCCGGCGCGCCGGTTTGGCTGATCGAGAACCAATTCGGACGGCGTTCCGCCATTTCGGCGCTGGACGGCGTGCCCATCGTCTTCTCCCCCGAGCAGGCGCGGCGCATCGCCGATCTCTGGGCCGAGGGCGCCGATCTCGTCTACAGCGGCTCGGAAGAGGCGCCGGTCGGCGTTCGCAACGCTGAAACGCTGCGGCCCTTCCATCGTTTCTCGGCCCGGGACGGCCGCGAGATCGTCGTCTCCGCGCGCACCGGCGAGGTCGTGCAATCGGCGACGCGCAGCGAGCGCGCTCTGATCTACGCCGGCAATTGGCTTCATCTCTTCCGCTGGCTCGACCTCGTCGGCGCCGGCGACTATCGCCGCGCGGCGCTGTCTTGGGCCGGCTTCTTCGCGGCCGCCGCCGCGCTCACCGGCGTCATTCTCGGCTTCGCGAAATGGAGGCCCGGCTTCTTCGGCCGCCCGACCTATTCGCGCGGCCGCACGCAGCCCTATCGCGAGTTCTTTTTCGCCTATCATTTCTGGGCCGGACTGATCGGCGGCGTCTTCGCCCTCTTATGGGCGGCGAGCGGTTTCTTCTCCACCAATCCCGGGCAAATCTTCTCGCAGCCGACGCCGAGCCCGGAGGAGGTCGCGCGCTATCGCAGCGTCGGGGGCGTTGGGGCCATGGCGAGCGCCACCTCCGCCAACGTCGCGACGCTGGCGCCGGAAACGGTGGCTCTGTCCTGGAGCCGCATCGGCGACGACGCCGTTCTTCTCGCCGTCTCGCGTGACGGAGAGAGGCGCGCGCTCGAGACGGGACGAACCAAAGCGGCGTTCGGCGAAGACGCCCTCGCCGCGGCCGTCGCGCGCCTCGCCGGAGCGACGCCGATCGCCGGCCGCGAGCTGCTGATCGATTACGACAGTTATTACTACCCCAATCATCACCAGTCGCGGATCGACAAGCCGCTTCCGGTCCTGCGCGTGGACCTTGCAGACGCCGGCGGCACGTCGCTCTACATCGATCCGGTCGACGGCCGCCTGCTGGCCAAGTTCGATGCGAGCCGGCGCGTCTATCGCTGGCTCTATTCCGCGGTCCATCATTGGGATTTCGGCCCGTTCCAAAATCAATGGCTGTGGAACGGTTGGATGGCGCTGTGGGTGTTCTTCGGCCTCGCTCTGTCGACCACCGCGGTCGTGCTCGCCTGGCGGCGCCTGCGCCGTAGCATCCCGCAAAGGGAACGGCGCGCGCTCGCAGCGCAGAAAGCCTGATCGACCGGCCTGCGACGTCAGCCCCATACTCGCGCGGAGTTGCAAAATGAGTTCCGATGTCGGCGACGCCGCCCCGGCGCCACACGCTTTCGAATTCGCCCTGCGGCGCATGGTGAAACGAAAGATCGCATCGCGCATCGCGCTCGTCGCGCTGCTCGCCGGCGCAGTCTTCGCGGCATGGCGCTATTATTCGAGCGAAGCCGCTCGAACGCCGTCGGCCGGCGCGCGCGGACCAGCGACGACCGTCGCGACGGCGGAGGTGGTGCGCGGCGACTTTCCCGTCGTCGTCTCGGCGCTCGGCACGGTGACGGCCACCGCGACGGCCGTCGTCAAGCCGCAGGTCTCCGGGCCCCTGCTGAAGGTGCGGTATACGGAAGGGCAGGAGGTCGCAGCGGGAGACATATTGGCCGAGATCGATCCGCGCCCTTTCGAGCTCGCATTGGCGCAGGCGGAGGGCCAGCTGCAAAAAGACGAGGCGCTGCTCAGAAACGCCGAGCGCGATCTCACCCGTTACGAATCTCTACGCAACAAGATAAAGGATGGCGTTTCCGGACAGCAGCTCGACACGCAGAAAGCGCTGATCGGGCAATATCGCGCGGCGGTCGACATCGACCGCGCGCTGGTCGGCCGGGCGCGGCTCGATCTCGACTATACGCATATCGCCGCGCCGATCGGCGGCCGTATCGGTCTGCGCCAGGTCGATCCCGGCAACATCGTGCAGACCAGCGATCCCAATGGCGTCGCCGTGGTGACCCGCCTCTCGCCGATCACAGTGATCTTCAGCCTGCCGGAGGCGAAGTTGCAGAGCGTGCTGAAGCGATTTCGCTTCGGCGAGAGCCTCGCCGTCATCGCTTACGACCACGATCGCGCCGCGCAAATCGCGCGCGGCGTGCTCTATGCGATCGACAATCAGATCGACGCCTCCTCCGGAACCGTGCGGCTACGCGCGGAATTCGCCAATGAGGACGAGGCTCTCTACCCCAATCAATTCGTCAACGCCGAATTGACCGTCGAGACATTGAAGGAAGTCGTCCTCGCTCCCGCCGCCGCGCTGCAGCGCGGAGCAAAGGGACCTTTCGTCTATGCGCTCGACGGCGACGAAAAGGTCGCCGTGCGTTCGGTGCGCCTCGGCCCGAGCGACGGCGAGCGGGCGGTGATCGAAAGCGGCTTGGAGCCCGGCCAGCGAGTCGTGGTGGAAGGCGTCGATCGCCTGCGCGACGGCGCCAAGGTCATCGTGACACGTCCGTCGAAGGGCGAGCCTTCCAAGGCCGGCGATCCGGCGGCGGGCAAGCGCAAGGAGCCGCCAGCAGAGCGCCGCGCGGAGAAGGCCGAGGCGCGATGAGCGCCTTCGATATCTCGCGGCCCTTCATAGAGCGACCGGTCGCGACCACTTTGACGATGGCGGCAATCTTTCTCGCCGGGCTCATCGGCTATCGCCTTCTTCCCGTTTCGGCGCTCCCGCAGATCGATTATCCGACGATCGAGGTTCGCACCTTCCATCCCGGCGCCAGTCCCGAAGTCGTCGCAGCGACGATCACGGCGCCGCTGGAGCGCCAGCTCGGACAGACGCCCGGCCTCACAGAAATCGCCTCGACGAGCTCGGGCGGCGCTTCGATCATCACCCTGCAATTCAGCTTGAAACTATCGCTCGACGCCGCCGAGCAGCAGGTGCAGGCGGCAATCAACGCAGCTGCGAGCTTTCTGCCGACCGATCTGCCGGCGCCGCCAGTCTACGCCAAGATCAATCCGGCCGATGCGCCGGTTCTGACCCTGGCGCTGCGCTCGACGACCATGCCGTTGACGCAAGTGCAGGATCTCGCCGATAGCCGCGTCGCGCAAAAAATCTCGCAGCTCTCGGGCGTCGGACTGGTGAGCGTCTCGGGCGGCCATCGCCCGGCCGTCGTGGTGCGCGCCGATACGGCGAAGCTCGCTGCGCATAATCTCTCGCTCGAGGATCTGCGCGCGACGATCTCCAACGCCAATGTCGATCTGCCGAAGGGAACCATCGACGGGCGCAGCCGCCAGTTCGCCATCGACGCCAATGATCAGCTGCAGAGCGCGCGCGACTATGAAGGACTCGTCGTCGCCTATCGCGCCGGCGGCCCGGTGCGGCTGCAGGATGTGGCGGAGGTGGCGGACGGCTCGGAGAACCGCGAGCTCGGCGCCTTCACCGATCTCGAGCCCGCGATCATAGTCGATGTGAAGCGGCAGCCCGGCGCCAATGTCGTCGCCGTCGTCGATCAGATAAAGACCCTGCTGCCGGCGCTCGCCGCTTCTCTTCCAGCCACGGTGGATCTCGTCGTCCTCACAGACCGAACAACGGCTATTCGCGCCTCGATTCACGACGTCGAAATGGAGCTTCTGTTCTCCATCGCCCTCGTCGTCGCCGTGATCTTCCTGTTTCTGCGCAGTCCGCGCGCCACGATCATTCCGAGCGTCTCCGTGCCCTTGTCGCTGATCGGCGCCTTCGCCGTGATGTATCTGCTCGGCTACAGCCTCAATAATCTCACGCTGATGGCGCTGACGATCGCCACCGGCTTCGTCGTCGACGACGCGATCGTCATGATCGAGAACATCTCCCGTTATATCGAGCGCGGCGAGACGCCGCTCGCCGCCGCTCTCATCGGCGCGCGCGAGATCGGCTTCACCATCGTCTCGCTCACCATCTCGCTCATCGCCGTCCTGATCCCGCTCTTGTTCATGAGCGATGTCGTCGGGCGTCTGTTTCGCGAATTCGCGGTCACGCTCGCAGTCACCATCGTGATCTCGGCGATCGTGTCGTTGACGCTGGCGCCGATGCTCTGCGCCAAGCTGCTGACGGCTCACGACGCCCATGCGCATGATGCGAAGGGCGCGCACGACTGGTTCGATCGCCTGAGCGACGCCTATGCCGTCGCCCTGCGCTTCGTGCTCGCGCACTCCCGCACGACGCTCGCCGTGTTCGTGGCGACGCTGGCGCTGACCGGCGTCCTCTATCTGACGATCCCGAAGGGGTTTTTCCCGACGCAGGACACCGGCCTCGTGCAAGGCTTCTTCGAGGGCGGACAGTCGCTCAACTACGAGGCGATGACGCACAAGCAGCTCGACCTCGTCGCGCTGCTGCTCGAGGATCCGGCCGTCGAAAATGTCTCGTCCTTTCTCGGCGTGGACGGCGTCAATCGCACGCTCGACAGCACGCGCTTGCTGATCGAGCTGAAGCCGAAAGCGGAGCGCTCCGGCGCGATCGCAGACATCACACGGAGACTGCAGGATTCGGCGCGAATGCGCGCCGTCGGCGCGCTCTATCTGCAACCCGCGCAAGATCTGTCGATCGATTCCAGCGTGAGCCGCGGCGAATTCCATTTCGCTCTGCAGGACGCCAACCCCGCCGAGCTCGCCGATTACGCGCGCCGCCTCGTCGACGATTTGTCCCATGCTCCGGCGCTGCGTGACGTCGCCAGCAGCGCGCGCGACGGCGGCAGTGCGCTGTTCATCGAGATCGACCGTGAAAAGGCCGCGCGATACGGGGTCGGGGTCGCGACGATCGACAACATCCTGTACGACGCCTTCGGTCAACGCATCGTCTCGACGCTCTTCACGCAGACCAGTCAATATCGTGTGATTCTCGAGGCGGCGACGCGCGCGCGGTCGGGGCGCGAGACCCTCGCGGAATTGCGCGTGCCGACCAATGGCGGCCGGCAGACGCCGCTCGACACCTTCGTCTCCGTCCGTGAGATCGCGGAGCCCCTCTCCATCGATCATCTCGCGCAATTTCCGGCGACGACGATCTCCTTCAATCTCGCTCCTGGCTATTCGCTCGGCGCCGCCATGGAGGCGCTGCGAACCGCCCAGGCTTCCATCGGAACGCCAGCCAGCGTCATCACCGTGTTTCAGGGCGCAACGCACGCCTTCAACGCTTCCTCGGTCAGCACGCTGCTGCTCATTCTCGCGGCAATCGTCACCGTCTATATCGTGCTCGGCGTGCTCTATGAGAGCTACATCCATCCTCTGACCATTCTCTCGACACTGCCATCGGCCGGCATCGGCGCCTTGCTCGCGTTGATGCTGGCCGGCGACGATCTCGGCGTGATCGGCATCATCGGCGTCATCCTGCTCATCGGCATCGTCAAGAAAAACGCCATCATGATGATCGACTTTGCGTTGCAAGCGCAGAGGGACGAAGGCCTCGCGCCGCGCGAGGCGATCTACAAAGCCTGCATTCTCCGCTTCCGGCCGATTTTGATGACGACGCTCGCGGCGCTTCTCGGCGCGCTGCCGCTGCTGCTCGGCTCCGGCGAAGGCGCGGAGCTGCGCCAGCCGCTCGGCGCATCGATCGTCGGCGGGCTGATCTTCAGCCAGATCCTCACGCTATTCACGACGCCGGTGATCTATCTCGCATTCGACGGATGGACGAAACCGGCCTCTCTCCGCGTCGGGCAGGCGAAGGAGCGCGAAGCGGCATGAGCATCACCGCGGCGGCCATCGCCCGTCCCGTGGCCACGAGCCTTCTCATGTTGGGAGTCGTGCTCGCCGGCCTCTCCGCCTCGCTCCTTCTGCCGAGAGCGCCGATTCCCAATATCGACTTTCCGGTGATCGGAATTACCGCGTCGATGCCGGGCGCGAGCCCGGAGACCATGGCGGCCTCGGTGGCGACGCCTCTGGAACGCCGTCTCGGACAGATCGCCGGAGTAACGGAAATGACGTCGTCGAGTTCGCTCGGCTCGACGCGCATCTCGCTCCAATTCGATCTCGACCGTAATATCGACGGCGCACAACGTGACATTCAGGCAGCGATCGCGGCGGCGCGCGCCGATCTTCCGCAGGCGCTGCGCAACAACCCGACCTTTCGCACCTCGAATCCGGCCGAAGTCCCGATCGTGATCTTGGCCCTGTTCTCGGATCGGCTGACCTCGGGGCAGTTGTTCGAGGTCGCCGCCAATGTTCTGCAGCAGAAATATGCGCAGATCGAGGGTGTGGGCGAGGTCTCGGTCGGCGGCGCGGCTCTGCCGGCGGTGCGGGTCGAGCTCGACGCCCCGGCGCTATATGCGCATGGCGTCTCGCTCGAGGATGTGCGCGCCGCGCTGCAAGCCGCCAATTTCAACGGACCGAAGGGCTTCATCGACGAGCGCGATCGGCGCCTGACGCTCTACGCTAATGATCAATCGCGCAAAGCGGCCGACTATGAGGGTCTCGTCGTCGCCTATCGCAGCGGCGCGGCCGTGAAGTTGAAGGACATCGCCGATGTCGTCGATTCGGTCGAGGACGTTCGCAACCATGGACTCAGCAATGGCCGGACCGCCGTGCAGATTCGCATCTTTCGGCAGCCGGGCGCCAATTTCATCGATGTCGTCGATCGCATCAGGGCTTTGACGGCGCCGCTGGCGGCCGCTCTGCCGGCGGATGTGGAGATGCGCATCGTGCAGGACCGGACCCTGACCATTCGCGCATCTCTCCACGAGATCGAATCGACGCTGCTGATCACGGTTCTGCTCGTCGTGCTCGTCGTTTTCCTTTCGCTGCGGGACGCCCGCGCGACCTTTCCGGCGAGCGTCTGCGTTCCCGTCTCGCTGATCGGCGCCTTGGGCGTGATGTATCTCCTCGACTACAGCCTCGATAATCTGTCGCTGATGGCGCTGACCATCGCCACGGGCTTCATCGTCGACGACGCCATCGTCGTCGTCGAAAATATCGCGCGTCGGATCGAAGCGGGCGAGCCGCCCCGCGCCGCGGCGCTGACGGGCGCCCGCGAGGTCGCGCCGACGGTGTTGTCGATGAGCCTCTCGCTGGTCGCGGTGTTTCTGCCGATCCTGTTCATGGGCGGCATCATCGGCCGGATGATGCGCGAATTCGCCATGACCTTGTCGGTTGCGATCCTCGTGTCACTGGTCCTTTCGGTCAGCGTGACGCCGATGCTGTGCTCACGCATCTTGCACGGCCATGCCGGACCTCCGCAATTTTTCCTGCTGCGGTGGAGCGAGCGCGCTTTTTCGGCGCTGCATCGATCTTATGTGCGAACGCTCGATGTCGCGCTGGCGCGGCCGGGCGTCACATTCGCGACGCTCCTCGCGACGATCCTGCTCAATTTCCATTTGCTCCAGATCATTCCCAAAGGCTTTTTCCCAATTCAGGATTCAGGACGAATGCGCGGCGCGATCGTCGCCGATCAGAGCATCTCTTTCGCGGGGATGAAGGAGAAGCTCGTGCAATTCGTTGCGATCCTCGAGGCCGATCCGGGAGTCGAGTCGGCGTCCGCCGTGATCGGCGGCAGCTTCGGGCCCGGCGGTCCGGTCAATATCGCCGACATGCTCGTGACATTGAAGCCGCTCGACGAGCGCAAGGCCTCCGCCGACGAGATCATGGCGCGTCTGCGTCCAAAGTTCGCGCGCGTGGGCGGCGCGAGCCTGTTTCTGCAATCGGTGCAGGACATCCGCATGGGCGGGCGAACCGGCAATGCGATGTTTCAATATACGCTGCTCTCCGACGATCTCGAGCAATTGCGCACATTCGCTCCGCTCATCGTAGAGGCGCTGCGACGCGACAAGACTCTTGTCGACGTAAGCTCGGATCAACAGGACAGGGGTCTTCGCCGCAGCATTGTGATGGATCGCTCCAAGGCCGCGCGCTTCGGCCTGCCAGCGAGCGCGATCGACAACACGCTCTACGACGCTTACGGGCAACGCCAAGTCTCGACGATCTACGAGCCGCTCAACCAATATCATGTGGTGATGGAGGTCGCTCCGAATCTTCAAGGAACCGGGGAATCGCTCGACAATCTCTACATCGGGGCAGACGCCGCCGCGGCGCGGCGTGTGTTCTCCCCGCGCGCTTCGATGAGCGCGAGAAGCGTCGTCAACAGCGCGCCGGCGCCGATGATTCCGCTGTCGTCGCTCGCGCGCTTCGATGACGGCGTGACGCCGCTGCAAGTCAATCATCAAGGCCATTTCGCCGCGATCACGATCTCTTTCAATCTGGCCGAGGGTAAGTCGCTGGGCGACGCCGCGAGCGCGATCGCCGCAGAGATCGCCAAATCCGGCGCGCCCGGCTCGATCCAAGGCGTCTTCTCCGGCAACGCCGCCGGCTACCAAGATGCGCTCGCCAATCAACCCTTGATGATCGCGGCCGCTCTGACCGTGGTCTATATCGTGCTCGGGATCCTCTATGAGAGCTTCCTGCATCCGCTGACCATTCTGTCGACACTTCCGTCGGCGGGCGTCGGCGCTTTTCTCGCGCTGCTCGGCTGCGGAACGGAGCTCAGCATCGTCGCCATGATCGGCGTGCTCCTGCTCATCGGCATCGTGAAGAAAAACGCCATCATTCTAGTCGATTTCGCGCTCGACGCGGAACGGCGGCGCGGGCTCTCGCCCGAGGCGGCGATACGTGAAGCCTGCCGAACGCGCTTTCGTCCGATTCTCATCACGACTCTGGTCGCATTGTTCGGCGCCCTGCCCCTCGCTATCGGTTCGGGTGAGGGGGCAGAAATGCGCCGTCCTCTCGGGATCGCCATCGTCGGAGGGCTGCTCGTCAGCCAGATATTGACGCTCTACACCACGCCTGTGGCGTTCTTATATGTCGACCGGCTGAGAAAGATATTCGGACGCCGACCCGCGCGGCTCTAAATGACGGACAGGTAGAACGGGCGTCGGCGAGGAGGAGCGCTGCGCGCGGTCCACGCCGGGAACCGAGTGAAGCTCTTTGCGGATCGCGCCTGTTTGTCATGGAACGCGATGGACGATCTTGCGCCTTTCTCTCGAGAGTTGCCGCTACTGAATTCGCCCATGGCGTGAACGAGGCGTTCAGAACACGGAGACCAAAGCGGGAGCGCTCGGCCGGATCCCTTGATCCGTAGACCCATGACGCGCCGAATCGCTCGAGCGCGCATCATCGCGCATCACCGCTTGTCGCGCCTATTTCAGCTCGGGATAGCCCAGACCGACGGCTTCGCGCTCGAATTCCGCGAGACATTCGTAGGCGTCGACCTGGGGCGTGGAAAAGCCGGCGAGCTCCAACGCATCGCGAATGCCGGTCATTCGTGGATCGACCATCATCTCATGCAGTGTCTCGGCAATAGCCGCCGCATCGGATGCGCTCGTGCTCACCGCGGTCACAAATGGCAATGACGGGCTGGATTCCGTCTCGTCGAGAATCCGGTACCGGTCGGACTTGAAGGGACGAAACTTCTCGAACAGTCCCCAGGTCACATTGTCGATCGAGCACATATCGATGCTTCTCTCGTCGAGACGGTCGAGACTCGCGACATGTCCGCCGGTGATGACAACGGAGGAAAAGAAAGCTCTTCCTCCAGCAATCCGCGCAAGCGACAGTCGCGGCAAGTTCATGCCGGAGTTCGACAGCAGGCTGTTGCACCCGAATATCCGCCCGCGCATGTCTTCCAGACAATCGGCGGGATCATCGCTCCTGACCATGAAGAAGGCGCGATGAGTGGATCCCACGCATCCAGGAGCCGAATAATGTGGCGTTCCGAGAACGCGTCCTTTATCGCGGTAATGCTTGAACAGCGGATAGCCGCAGGTCTGGGTGAAGAATACCCCCGGCTCGAGGCCCTCCGGAGCTGCGCATCCTTCGGTCTGGAACTCGATGTCGGCGGTTTCGAGGCCCTTGGCGCAAAGACCGAGTTGCAAGGCCGCCCAGAAGGCGGCGTTGGCGGCGGCCATCTCGGGAAGACAGTACATCGGCAGGCTGGCCGTCCGACGCGATGGACGCGCTGCATCACGTCGCATGCGTAGGCGCCGTGATGCGCGTCTGCGTCGCAGGGCTGCGCTCGAGCGCAGCCGACTCAGGCAATGACTTCTCGCCGGCGCGGCCGGGCGGGTGGATCGGGATGAAGTTCGGCGTGGTGAGCCATCGCCGCGCGATCTCGCCGTAACCTCGAAACACGAAGCCGCCGTTGTGCGCTTCGATGCGCTCACGATGCCGGCGCCAGACATGGGGCAATTTCCACCATGACACCATCGGGAAGAGATGGTGAACGGCATGGAGGTTGTTCCACAAGAACAAAAGCCCGAACACCCAATTGGATTCGACCACGGCGGTGCGTTCGCTCGCCCGCTCGCTCCATCGGTGCTCGGTGAAGCTGCGCATCATGCCAAAGACAAAGCTGCTATAGCTGAACTCGACGAGATACGTCCAAACCGACATTTCGAATAGCTGCGTCACGAGCAGCAGCACCAAGGCTGAGCCGATGCAATGGCGAAACCAAATGCCGGCGTTTGCCATGTCGCCGACGATCATCTTGCCGGCTTCGTCGATCAAGAGGCGCGGCATTTGCAACAAAGGACCGATGAAGAGCCTTCCAGTGAAGGTCTGGTTGACCGTGAGCAGCCGCCTCCACAAATCGCCCTGCTCTTTCCAGCTCTCTTCCTCGACATAGTAAGATTCCGGATCCTTTCCTGGATAGGTGACATAGCGGTTGCGATGGTGCTGTGAATGCAGCCTCCTATAAATTTCGAAAGGACACCACACGCCGATCGGCGCCCAGACGAGCGCGCGACGCAGCCCCTTCGGGATCCCTCGCATGCCGTGAATCGCCTCGTGCTGCAAAGAGGAATGCCACTGCACGACGTAGCCCGCCAACGGAGCCGTGATCCACCAAGGAAGGCGTTCATGAGAAGCGAGCAGCAATAGCCAGCTGGCATAGATCGCCGCCGCAACCAGGAGCGTCGGCCCTTCATGCTGCTCGAACCATGAGTTCGCAGCCATATCTCCGGAAATGGCGAGCTTCAGGTCTTGCGACGCTCCCTCCGAGCCGACTAGGAATTTGTCGCCGCCAATTTCGCCCTCATGATCCGCCGGAATGAAGCGCGAATTTGTCAAGCACAGGTCTCCTTTGTCATGGCGATGCGCTCACCATCAGCGCAGGCCATTCACCGTAGCGACGACCCGGCGCTGAGATGATGCGGAAGCCTGCTTCCCGGGCGCCTGCGCGGCGCTGTCGTCCGGTGTGAAAGGCGCCGCTTTCGATGCGACTCTAAATATATAGTAACTTGGTGGACAATGTCATTTTTTTGGCCTCCGCCGGGTCATGGGCGGCAGATCGGCGATCGCGGTCAGATTTCGGTCGGCGTCAGCTCGGGCGTCGCGGAGCGCCCATGCCCGCCTTGAGCGCCGACTCGTCTTCGTGAGCAGGTCAGTCGCCCGGAGCAAAAGGCGCGAAGCCGTTTCGATTGGGCATCTCGATCTTCGGCAGAGTCGCGGCGTCTACCGTCGCGTCCTCGCCGATCACGCCATTGAGATGAAGAAGATAGGCCGTTACCGCATAGACGTCTTCGTCGCGCAACGACTTCGGCGCGTCGAAGGGCATCGCTCTGCGCACATAATCGAAAACCGTCGTCGCATAGGGCCAATAGCTGCCGACGGTCTTTGTCGCCGGCTTTTGCCCTGCGAGCGCGCCGACGCCGCCGACCAGCCGATCATTCGGCTTGCCTTCGCCTTTTTCGCCATGGCAAGCGACGCATCTCGCCTCATAGACCATGCGTCCCTCGCGCGCCGTTCCCGAGCCCGGCGGCAGGCCCACGCCGTCCGGGCCGACGCTGATGTCGAAGCGCGCGATTTCGCTCGGCGCAGCTGATCGACCGAGCCCGGGTCCTTCGGCTCGCGCGGCCGCACAGGCCAAAGCGAGCAGCAGCGCCAGAGCGGCGGGCTCACGCATAGACATGCGTCACCCTTCCGCTCGCAGCGACACCCCAGCTCGCGATCCCGTTGAAGTGATAGAGCGCTCGCGCGCCGCGACGCGCGAGCAGCGCTTCGCGCGTCGGCTGCACATTGCCCTCCTCGTCGGTCGCGCGACTCTGCAGCACGGCGGGTCCTCCGTCCCAGCGCCAGCCGAGCCGAAAGCGCGTCAGCGCCTTCGAAAGGATCGGTTGCTGCAAATGCGCTTCGGCCCAGCTGCGGCCGCCGTCGGCGGACACTTCCACCTTGACGATGCGGCCGGCGCCCGACCAAGCGAGTCCGGAGATCTCATAGAGCCCCGGCTCCTTCAACGACAATTCCGGCGAGGGCTGCGTGATGACCGATTTGACCTCCATGGCGAAGACGAACTGCAGCGCCGAGCCGTCGGGCCGCAGCAGCGTGTATTTCGCCGTCTCGTCCCGCGTCATCGCCGGCGTCTCGACGAGCTTCAGACGGCGCAGCCACTTGACCTGCATGTTGCCTTCGTAGCCCGGCAGCAGCAGACGCATCGGATAGCCGTTGGACGGGCGGATGCGCTCGCCATTTTGATAGAGCGCGACCAGCGCATCGCCCATCGCCTTGGCGATCGGCACGCTGCGGCTCATTCCGGCCGCGTCGCCGCCCTCGGCGAGGACCCAGAGAGCGGTGGGATCGACGCCCGCTTCGTCGAGCAGCGTGGACAGCCTCACGCCCGTCCATTCGGCGCAGGAGACGAGGCCGTGCAGCCGCTGCGCATCGGCGTCCAGCGCTTCGGTCTGATAGAGCTGCGCGCTATTGCCGCCGCATTCGATGAATGCGATTTGCGACTCCATTGGATAGCGCGACAGGGTCTCGAGCGAGAAGACCAAGGGGCGCGCGACGAGCCCGTGGATGAGCAGACGGTGCTTGTCGGGATCGATGTCCGGAACGCCGCTGTGGCTGCGCTCGAAATGCAAGCCATTGGGCGTGACCATCCCTTGCAGCCGATGCAGCGGCGTGCGTGCGGCGCCAGAGCCCGGCGCGTTCGGCGGGTTGGCGAACACGCGGGCGACGCCGGCCTCGAAGCGCGAGGGCTGGCCATAGCCGGTGAAGGGCGAGCCCGGAGCGGTCATCCACGGCTCGACCGCGAGCCCCTCGGCGCGCGCCGGCTCCGCCGCGACGGCCCCGGCGATTGCGGCGCCGGCGATGAAGGCCCGGCGGTGCATGAGGCCTGCGCCCGCAGCCTGCTCGAGGTCGGGCGTCGGCGTCCTTCGTCTTCGTTTCATTTTCGTCGTCTCGAAAAATTCGCCGCACCGGCCGTGGGACGGCGCGAGCCGCCGGCGGAAAAACCTAGCTATTCTTTGGATATCGCGAAGGAGACGGCGCCGACGAGCGGGAAACGAAATCGATGATTCCCTCGTCGCCATCGTCCTCGTCGCGACGCTGTGCGCGGCGGCTCACTTCTTCGAGGATTTCTCGCTCCTCGTCTTGTCGAAGAAGCTCGAATCGAAGAGGCCATCGACGCTCGGCGCCTTGTCGGCCACGCCGAGCGTGACCTGATAAGCGAGCAGGGCCTTGGTCGATTCGGTGATCGCGTTCGGATCGACGACGAAACGGACGGCGGGCGACGACAGCGATTTTCGAATGGTCGCGCCGTCGACGATGCCCTTGGACAGCGCCGCTTCGATATGTGGCGCCGCCCGGTCGGGGTTTTTCTGCAGTTCCTCCACGGCGCGGACGAGGCCTCCGACCAACGCTTGAACCTGCTGCGGGTGCTGCTCGAGAAAATCCTTCGAGACCGCCGCCACAGTGCCCGGCTGACCCGGAAAAAGCTCCGCCCCCCCCCCGCGATCAGCGCGATCTCGGGATTCGCCTTCTGCACGATCGTCAGAGTCGGCTCGCGCACGGTCGCGGCTTCCACGGCGCCCGCGAGCAGAGCCTGCTGCGTCGCGTCTATGCCGATAGAGACGATCTCGATGTCGGACGGGTCGGTATGCGTCGCCTCGCGCAGCCAATATTGCAGATTGGCGGCCGGCACCGAGCCGGGCGGCTGGGTTGCGATTCGGGCGGGCCGACCATTGGCGGCCCGGAAGGCCTTGAAAGCCGCCGCCGGCGCGACCCCTTTCTTGAAGAAGGCTTTGAGCTTGGCGCCGCCGACGAGCACATTCTCGTCCACGGCGAGGGCCGCCACGACGCGCAGGTCGATGCCTTTCGCCCGTCCGGCCGCGGCCGGCGCGACTCCCCCGATGTAGATGTCGATGCCGCCGCTCGCCGCCGCCTGCACGATATTGGGGCCGCTCTCGAAGAGCTTGGTCTGCAGCTCGAGGCCGCCCGCCCGGAGCCAGCCTTCCTTCTCCGCTATGAACAGAGGCGCCGCGCCGATGACCGGGATGACTCCAACGCGCGCGGTCACCGTCTCGGCAGCCGAGCCGGTCGCATGGAAGGCGATGGCCATGGCCATCGCGACGAGCTTCTTCGACACCGATCTTCCCTCCATCTCGGATCGCGATGCGCGCGAGTTTGCGTCGATATGACGATTTAGTCTATAGTTTAAATGGACTGAAGGAGCGCTCGAATTGTCGGATGAGAAGGATCGGCCGCAGACCCGGCCATTGGGCTCGCGATCCGCAGGGCCCGTCGCGCCGGAGGGGCTCTATGAGAAAATGAAAGAAGGCCCCTTCGCCGGCCGGCTCGCTTGCAGCCTCGAGGAAGCGGAGGCCGGATCCTGGCGGGAGATCGTGCTCGACTATGAGGTGGGCGCGAGCGGCGTCGCCGATGGCGCGACCTTGAAGGTCACGTTCAAATTCTATTCCGACTGGGCGCTGTTTCAGACCGCCGATCCGAAAGGCGCCGATTATCTCAGCGTCGACTATCAGGCGGGCCCGCTGGCCCCAGGCCAATCGCCGGCGAGCGTGCAGCATCTCGCGGTCCGCTTCGACCAAAAAGGACATGAGCGGCCTTATCAGAAGGCCGTGATCGTCGATGTGATCGACGGCTATCTCAATATGGGCGACCACATCGTCATCCGATTGGGCGATCGCCGCGCCGGCGGACCGGGCACGCGCGTCCAGACCTTCGTCGACGATGATTTTCGCTTTCGCGCCTATGTCGATCCGCTCGGAACGTCGCGTTATGTCGCCGTGCCGGGCGATGTCTCGCTGCGCGTCGTCGCCGGCGCGCCGGCGCGGCTGTCGCTCGTCGGCCCGCGCTTCGCGCGGCCCGGGGCGCACGCGCCATTCCGCCTCTCGGCGCTCGATCGCTGGGGGAATATCGTCGACGATTTTCCCGGCCGCATTCGTCTCTCGATCCTCGCGGGCGCCGAGACGATCGCGTCCCGCGACCTCGCCTTTCCCGACAAAGGCTGGGCGAGCGTCGCGATCGAGGATGTTCCGACCGATCGCGGCGATGTGACGCTGATCGCCGCGCTCGACGCGCGCGACATTCCCGCGGCTTCGGCCTTTCTCTCAGTCTTCGCCGATGCGCCGGCGCCGCGCGGCTTCTACGCCGATCTGCATGTCCATGCGCATGACACGGTCGGAACGAACAGCCCTTCCTACAACGCCGCCTTCGCGCGCGATGTCGGCGGCGTCGACGTGTTCGGCTATACGGCCAATGATTTTCAGATCACCGACGCCAATTGGCGCGACGGAGTCGCGGCGGTGAACGCTCTCGACGCGCCCGGACGCTTCGTGACCTATCCGGTGCAGGAGTGGTGCGGAAGCTCGACGGCGGGCGGCGACCACAAGGTGATCTTCCTAGGCGAGGAGGAGCCCGACTTTCCGTATGACGCGCAAGGGCGGCACAATCGCACCTTGTCCTGGAACGAGGACATGAAGTCGCCGAAGGTCGAGCTCGGCCGCTGGCCGGTGAACGAGCTGTGGGACGCTTATGGCCATTCGCCGGAAACCCATCTCGTTGTGCCGCATGTCGGCGGGCGACGCTATATCGCCGATTGGCACCACCCCGAGCTCGAGCGGCTCGTCGAGATCGCCTCGGCCTGGGGCCATTTCCCCTGGCTCTATCGCGATGTGATCGCCCGCGGCTATCGGCTCGGCGTCTCCGCGAACAGCGACGAGCATCGCGGACGGCCGGGCGGCGGCGCGCCTGGCGTGCAAGTGTTCGGCGTGCGCGGCGGGCTGACCGGCGTTTTCGCCGAAAGCCTGGACCGCGCCGCGATCGGCCGCGCATTGCGCGCGCGCCATAGTTTCGCGACGACCGGCGAGCGGCTCGCGCTCATCGTCCGATGCGGCGATCGCCTCCAGGGCGACGCCTTCGAACATGAGGGGCCGGCCGAGATCGACTATCGCTTCCTCGGCGACGCCGGTTTCGACGAGATCGCCGCCTTCGACCATGAGGGGCTGCTCTGGCGTCGAAATCTCCATGCCGAGCTCGGCTACTCACACACGCGCGCGCGGCTGCGCTGGGGCGGCGCGCGAATAAAGGACCGCTATCGCTGGGCGAGCTGGAATGGTCGCCTGCGCGTGCAGGGAGCCGTGGTGCGCAGCTTCGCCAGCGTCGGCTTCGAGCATGACGAAGAGAACGCCTGGCGCGCCGGGGCGACCGACATCGCCTTTCGCTCGGAGACCTATGGCGACGCCGACGCGCTGGAGCTCGAGATCGACGATCTTTCCGCCGCGCGCTTTCTGGTCGAGGGAACGATCGGCGGCTTCGTCAAGGTCGGCGATCCCCGCTTTCCCGCGCCGTTCGTCCATGCGCCGGAGTTTCGCTTCGAGGCGACCGGCCGCGAGCTGATCGAGAAAGGCGAGCTGCGGCTCGACCTCGGCGGCGTCGAGCTGTTCCTCGCTCTCGAGCGTCTCGCGGACACGCCGCCGCCACGCGACATCGCGGGGCGCTTCACGGTCGAGCCGCGCAACGGGCCGTTCGGATTTCGTCCGGTCTATCTGTTCGGCCGTCAGCGCGACGACGCGAAAATATGGTCGTCCGCGCAATTCATCACCTTTGTCGACGGGCCGAACGAGAGCGAAGCGAAATGAAGCAACGTCTCGCAGCCCTGCTGGGCCTCGTGCTGTTCCTCGGCGCATGGGAGCTCGCTCCCCTGCTCACTCCGGGAGCGCATGCGCTTCTCCCCGTCCCCAGCCAATTGCCCGGAGCCTTCTGGCGCGAGTTCCAGAACGGCGTCTGGCTCGCCTGTGTCGGCGCGAGCCTGTCGCATTATCTCATCGGCCTCGGCGTCGGCGTGGCGTTCGGCGTCGCGGCGGGCGTCGCGACCGGCGCGCTTCCGCCGCTCGAATGGGCGACGGCCTGGATCACGCGCATTCTCCGCCCTATCCCCGGCCTCGCCTGGATTCCCTTCGCCATCCTCTGGTTCGGCGTCGAGGAGAAGGCGGCGGTGTTCATCATCGCCATCGGCGTGTTCTGGATCGTCTATTTCTCCGCCCATGGCGCCATTCGCAATGTGGATCGCGATCT
Organism: Methylosinus trichosporium OB3b; assembly: GCF_002752655.1. Classification (NCBI taxonomy): domain Bacteria; kingdom Pseudomonadati; phylum Pseudomonadota; class Alphaproteobacteria; order Hyphomicrobiales; family Methylocystaceae; genus Methylosinus; species Methylosinus trichosporium. The sequence goes on from NZ_CP023738.1 coordinate 240,539, forward strand.
CGTCGAGGTGGCCGCCGCTTTCGGCTTCAGAACCAGCTGGGAGAAGCTGGTGAAGGTGCAGTTTCCGGCGAGCCTGCCCGGCATTCTCGTCGGCGTGCGCACCTCGCTCGGCCAGGCCTGGATGGCCGTGGTCGCCGCCGAACTGTTCGGCGTCGCCGGACTCGGGCAGCGGATGAACCAAGCCTCCAGCCTGCTCGCCACCGATATCGTCGTCGTCTACATGCTGACCATGGCGGCGCTCTACGGCTTGATCGACATGGCATTCATCTTCGCGCAATCGAGGCTTCTCACATGGAAGGCGTGATGGCGCCGCTCATCGAGATCGAGGGGCTGGCGCTCGGCTATGAGCACGACGGCGCCCATGTCGCCGTGCTGGAGCGGCTCGATCTGACGATCACGCGCGGGGAATTCATCGCGATCCTCGGCGCCTCCGGCGTCGGCAAATCGACCTTGCTGCGCGTGCTGATCGGCCTCGCCGCGCCTTCGGCCGGCGCATTGCGATTCGACGCGCGATCCGATTGCGCCATGGCGCTGGTGTTTCAGGATGCGCGATTGCTTCCCTGGCGGCGCGTCGAGGCCAATGTGGCGCTCGGCCTCGAAAAGATGAAGCTTTCGAAAGCGGAGCGCCACATTCGCGCGCTGGACGCATTGCGCGGCGTCGGGCTCGAGAACTATGCGGAGCGCTTTCCGCATCAGCTCTCCGGCGGACAGAGGCAGCGCGTCGCCCTCGCCCGCGCGCTCGCGGTGCAGCCGGACCTGCTGCTGATGGACGAACCTTTCTCCGCACTGGACGCGCCGACGCGACAACGCCTGCAGGACGATCTGCTCGAGCTCTGGCGCGAGACCGGCAAGACAATCCTCTTCGTGACGCATGACATCGACGAAGCGGTCTATCTCGCCGACCGCGTGATCGCGCTCGGCGGCAAGCCGGGCGAGGTCCGCGCCTCCGTCACGATCGACGTCGCGCGCCCGCGTCGACGCGCCGACCCGTGTCTGCGCGACATCGCCGCGCTCGTCGAGACCAAGCTGCGCATCGAATGACCGGGTTCACGGGCGGCGAGACATAGTGCGTAGCCGATGTCTGGAGAGCGAGACTTCAAGCTCGATCTTCGAATCGGCTGACCCGAAGGCCTCCGGCCGCAGTTGTTGACATTTGTCTACAGAAAATATCTGCGCGCGTCTGGCGCGTTCATCGAAGCGGGAGGGCGCAGCGTGCGAGTCGAAGGCGCGAGCATCGGCGGCGAGACGCCGCCCATCGCCGCGGATATATTCGCTCCCTTCTCCGAGACGCCGTCTGAGCGCCCTTTCGTGGTGGGTCAGGTCGGTCAGTCGCTCGATGGCCGCATCGCCACGCTCTGTGGCGAATCGCGCGACATCAGCGGACAGGCGGCCCTGGATCATCTGCATCGCATCCGGGCCCATGTCGACGCCGTGATCGTCGGCGCTCGCACCATCGTTCTGGACGATCCGCAGCTCTCTGTTCGACGTGTCCCAGGAACGAATCCGGCGCGCGTCGTGATCGATCCATCCGGCCGTCTCGACTCCCGCGGTCGATGGCTGGCCGATGACGGCGCGCGGCGCATTCTCGTCACAGGCGAGCGCTCGTCCGTCTCTTGCGGCGCGGAGACGATTCGTCTCGAATCGCACGCCGGAATCATTCCGCCCGCGGCGATCGTCGAGGCGCTTTTCTCTCGCGGGTTGAAGCGCATCCTCGTCGAGGGCGGCGCTCGGACGCTCTCGACCTTTCTCGAGACGGGACATCTCGATCGGCTGCATGTGCTCGTCGCGCCGATGATCATCGGATCCGGCCAAGCAGGCCTCGACCTGCCGCCGATCGCGAAGCTGGAGAGTGCGCTGCGGCCGCGCGTCCGGGCGCATCTCCTGGAGGGCGGCGACGTGCTTTTCGACTGCGATCTATCCGCATGTCGCTGGAATTTCCGAGCAGGCGCGCGCGGGAGAGAGAGGCCGTGACGCGGAATGCGGCATTCGATCCTCTATTGCGGCGATTTGGATATCCCGGCTCCGCAGCGATGGATCACCGATGGACCAATGGATCGGGCTTCGTCGAACCGGCGAAAGCCGTGCTCGGGACGCGCATCTAGGAACCTGCGGCGCCCGGCGGCCGTGCGAAAATATCGATATGGTCGATCTCGCAAGACGTGGAGCCGCGCCGAAACGCGCGCCATTCCTCGACTACCGCCTCCGGAACGAGCGCCGTCTCGATCACCGCCTGAGCCGAGCCTTCGACGAGAGCGCCGATCAATTCGGCGTCGGATCGGCCGAGGCGCCAGGGGCTCGCTCCGCGCTCGACGACATATCCTCTCCTCTCGAGATCGCACTGGAGCAGAAACACCGCGCTCGGGCCGGCGGCGGGACCAAAGCCTTTGTCCCGCATCTGATGTTGGAGAAAGGCTTGGAGCATCGCCTCATCGGCGGGATGCGCGGGCCGCCAACGCTCGCGTCCCTCATAGGACAGCGTCGCGTAGAGCGGCAGGCGTCGCCGCTCCAGCTCGTCACAGAATTGCCCGATCCATGTCGCGGAGACGAGGTCGAGGAACGCCGCCGTCGTGACGAGATCGGGCGCGTCGTCGAGGGCGTCGCGGTCGAAGACGGCGAGGTCGATCGGCTCCAGGTGGATCTCGAGCCGTCGATCCGCCTTGCGCAACACGAGCGGCGCGTCGCAGTCCACGCGATCCGCCCAAGCTACCAGCGCGGCTCGCGCCGCCGCGAGGAGCGCCTCGTCATGATCGACGAGGCGCCAGCGCTGCCGGCGCGGCAAGCGCGACGCCTGCGCCCGGACATTGGAGCCGGCGCCACAAGCGAGATCGAGGATCGACATCTCGTCGCGTCCGGCGAACGCCGCCTCCACGAGAGCCTGCACACGGGGATCGCGCGCGGCGTGATCGGCGGGCTCACGCAAGGCGAGCCAATCGGCGGAAAAGGCGCTCACGCGCCGCTCGCTCCCACTTCGGCCGTAACGCGCGCGACGACGCGCGCCGTCTCGTCCCAGCGCGGAAGGCCCTGACCGGCGCGCCAAGACGCCTCGGCCAATCCGAGCCGCAGAGCGGGCTCGCCGATCGCCTCGCGAAGCGCGTCCCGCAAGGCGACGACGTCGCCGGGGCGACACTTCAAAGCGGCGCCCTCCGGGACGGTCTCCGCGGCTGCGCCGCCAGTCGATGCGATGATGGGGAGCCCATGCGCCATCGCCTCGGCGAGCGCCATCCCATAGCCTTCATAGCGAGAGGCGGAGACGAAGAGATCGGCCTGGTCATAGACCTCCGCGAGCTTCTCGCTCGCAATCTCCCCCGACAGCTCGATGCGCGGCTCGAGACCTTTCGCCGCGATCTGCGTTTCGAGCGCCCTCGCGGCGTCGGGCGCGTGGGAGAGGCTCCCGACGATGCGCAGACGCCAATCGAGATCGACAAGCCCGCCGAGGGCTTCGACGAGAACGTCGTGCGCCTTGCGTGGAATGACCGCGCCGACGACGAGCAGCGACGTCGGCGCGCCTGACCCCCGCGCGCGCGGCGCCGGATCGACCCCGGGAGGCGCGACGCTGATCGTCTCGGGCGCGAGCCCGAAGTCTCGGACGAGGAGAGCGCGCGTATGCGCGCTGGTGACGATCACATGCGCGGCGAGCGACAAGGCCCGCCGCTCGCTCTCGAGCAGCGCCGCAGCGCGCTCCGGGACGAGGCCGCTCTCGAGCGAGAGCGGATGATGACAGAGCGCGACGATCCGGGGACCGAGCGCGCGAACGGCGGCTTCCGGCAGAGCGCCATAGGCGAGCCCGTCGATCAGGAGCACGTCTCCTGCGCGGCGATGCCGCGCGATCGCCTCGATGACCCGTGCGACATCGTCGGCGGAGGGGGCGGGAAAGGTCGGTGGAAGGGCGCAGCGCGCCGCCTCGACGCCGCGCTCGGCCAGTCCCGCGAGCACGCGCCGGTCGTATTCATAGCCGCCCGAGCGTGTGGAGATGTCACCCGGGATCGCGAACACGATCCCGGTCATCCGGCGACCGGTCCCTCGAACCAGGCGCGCGCTACATGCGACTCGTGCAGCGTCACGCGGATGCGAGAGACGCCCTCGCCGCCGGGACCGAGCGCCCCGGCGCGCGCAGCCTGCGCCAGAGCGTCGAAAATATGCCGAGACAGGAACTCCGTGGTGGTCTGCACGCCCTCGAAGGTCTCGACCTCGTCGAGATTGCGATAGGCGAGCGGCGCGAGAATCGCCTTCAGCGCGTCATGGGCGCGGCCGATGTCGACGACAACATTGTCCTCGGTGAGCTGCTCCCGAAAGAAGGCCACGTCGACGACGAAGGTCGCGCCGTGCAGCCTCTGCGCCGGCCCGAACAGCTCCCCGCGAAAGCTGTGGGCGATCATGATGTGGTCGCGAACTTCGACGGCGTACAAATGCGTCTCCTTATCGAGAGGATGGATAGCGAATGACGGTCGCGAGGCCCGGCGCGTCCGCCGCGAGGAGCCGCGGCAGCTCCTGCGCTGCATCGGAGAAGGCGACTTCCTCGCCGATGAGCGCGTCGAGGCGCTCGTCGCCGAGAAGCTCCAGCGCCTTGTCGAGCCGACGCGCATAGGTCCAACGTGCGCGGCGGGACGCCGCGACGTGTCCGACCTGCGACGAGATCAGCTGCAGGCGCTTGGCGTGAAAGGCGCCGCCGAGCGGAACCGGCGTGTCGCCCGCGCCGTGCCAGCTCGTCTCGACGATCTTCGCCTCGAGGCCGCCGCAGGCGATGGCGAGCGCGAGCCCCGCGGCCGTGGCGCTCGCATGAAAAACGATGTCGGCCTCCGATGTCCCGAGCGAGAGATCGCGCGCAGACCGGAACATTACACCGAGATCGGAGCACACGGGACCGCGCGCCTCGTCCTTGTCGACGACCACGACCTCGGCGCCCGGAAGCCGCGCCGCGAGAAAAGCGATCAGCAGCCCGAGAACCCCGGCGCCGACGACGACGATACGGTCGCCGGGCCCGGCGCCCGCGTCCCAGAGCGCGTTGAGCGCCGTCTCCATATTCGCGCCGAGCGTTGCGCGGCGCAGCGGCGTGGCGGGAGGGATGGCGCGAAGCGCAGAAAGTGGCGCGACGAAGCGATCCTGGTGCGGATGGAGGCAGAAGACGGTTCGGCCGATCCAGTCGGCCGGGCCCGCCTCGACGACGCCCGCAGCGCAATAGCCATATTTCACCGGAAACGGGAAATCGCCCTCCTGAAAGGGCGCGCGCATCCGCGCATGCTCGGTAGCCGGGACGCGTCCTTCGAGCACCAGACGCTCGGTGCCTCGGCTGATCGCGCTCCAGCTCGTCGCGACAAGCGCCTCGTCCGGCCCCGGAGCCGGAAGGAGCTGCACGCGTAGACGCGCCAGCCGCGGCGCTTCGAACCACAGAGCGCGCGCCTCATTTTGAGGCTTTTGATAGGAGTTTACGCTCGCAGACACTTTGCAGACCCCTGCTTTTGCTAATAAGTGTAATCGAAGGCGCGATCCGGCGCCAGCGATATCCCATATCGGCAATAGGAAACACGATGCACGGTCGCATCTCGCCGCGGACACCCACCGGGCTGCAGAGCCTCGCGGAGCTCGAACGCCGGCGTCTCGTCGTCCTCGCCGTGAACGGCCTCATCTATCTCGTCATGCTGGGCTGGCTCGCGGCGAGCCTCGGCGCGGGCGGCTGGAGCATCCTGCGCGTCGCTATTCTCCTCGCTTTCGCGATCGCCGCGCCATGGAGCGTGCTCGGCTTCTGCAACGCCGCCATCGGCTTTTGGCTTCTGCATTTTCACCGCGACGGCCTCGCCGCTGTCGCGCCCTTCGCGCGTTCCGCCGAAACGGACGCGCCGCTACGCAGCCGGACGGCGATGCTGCTCACCCTGCGGAACGAGGACCCGGCGCGCGCCCTCGCGAGGATGCGCGCGATGATGGCGAGCGTGGCGACGACGGGCTTCGCCGATCGCTTCGACTGGTTCGTCCTCAGCGACACCAGTGATCCCCGGATCGCCGCGCGCGAGGAGACCTTGCTCGCGCGCTGGAAGATGGCGGCTCCCCATGACGCGGCGCGGCTGCATTATCGCCGCCGCGCGGAAAACAGGGGCTATAAAGCCGGCAACATCCGCGATTTCTGCGAAGCCTCCGGCGCAGGGTTCGAGTTCATGATCCCGCTCGACGCCGACAGCCTGATGGACGGCGAGACGATTCTGCGGCTGGCGCGCATCGGCGAAGCGCATCCGATGATCGGCATTCTGCAGAGCCTCGTCGTCGGGACGCCCTCCGATTCGGCCTTCGCGCGCATCTTTCAGTTCGGTATGCGCCATGGGATGCGCACCTACACCATGGGCGCGACATGGTGGGCGGGCGATTGCGGACCGTTCTGGGGACATAATGCGCTCGTCCGCGTCGCGCCTTTCGCAGAGCGCTGCGCGCTGCCCATGCTGAAGGGCGGCCGGCATATCCTCTCGCATGATCAGATCGAGGCGGCGCTGATGCGACGCGCCGGTTTCGAGGTGCGCGCGCTGCCGCAGGAGAGCGGAAGCTTCGAGGAGAACCCTCCGGATTTGCTGGCCTTCGTGCTGCGCGATCTTCGCTGGTGCCAGGGCAACATGCAATATATCGAATTGCTGCGCCTGCCGGGCCTTCTGCCCGTGAGCCGATTTCAGCTCGTATGGGCGATCAGCATGTTCATCGGCGCTCCCGCCTGGACTGCGATCATCTCGCTCGGCGCCGCGGCTCCGGCTCTCGAGGACGTCTCATCTCTCGCCGCAGGTTCACTACGCGAAATCTATCTGACCTTTCTCGGTTTCTTTCTCGCGCCCAAACTCCTCGGCCTGCTGGATGTCCTGCTGACGCCCGGTGGCCTCGCGCGTTATGGCGGCGCGGCGCGGTTCTCGATCGGGGCCGCGATCGAGATCGCGAGCTCCTTCATCATCGGAGCCGTCGCCACGCTGAGCGAGACGATGTTTCTCGCCGGCCTCGCACTCGGCCGCACGGTCGGTTGGCCGGCGCAGAGGCGCGATGCGCGTGGGCTCGCGCTGCACGAGGCGGCCAAGGCCCTCTATCTGCATTTCCTCTTCGGCGTGGCGACGCTCGCGCTCGGCTTCGTTTTCGCGCCGCGGCTCGCCCTGTGGTCCCTTCCCGTGACCATCGGCTATGTCATCGCCGCGCCCTTCGCGGTCTCGACAGCCCGGCCCGGGCTCGGAGACTGGTTTCGCCGCCACCTTCTCTGCGCGACGCCCGAGGAACTGGCCTCGGCTGAAATCCTGCGCAGGATCGAGTCGAGAATGCCGTCCCCAGAGCGCGCGCGTCCCTGCAAAGGCGAGGGAGCGCAGGCCGGATGACGACGTCGCCTCGACGCGGCTCGCCCGTTCACGCCAGCGCATCCGCTCGGCCAACAGCGAGATCCAGAACGTCTTGTTCGAAGCGAGCTGGAGAATCAGTTTCGTGCTCGCAAGCGCGCGATCGGATCCAGCTGACGTCTCGATGAGACCTATGTGAAAGGCGAAGGCTGCTGGAAATATCTGTATCTGGCCGTCGACAACGCAGGCGCGACGGTGGACTTCCTGCTGACGGCGAAGCGGAACTGCAAAGCCGCGATGCGCTTTTTGCGCAAGGCGATCGGCCAGCATGGCGAACCGGAGAAGATCACGATCGACAAAGGCGGCTCCAACACGTCAGCGATCGAACGCTACAATGCGGAGCATGAAGCGGACATCGAAATCCGACGCATCGAATATCTCAATGATATCGTCGAGCAGGACCATCGAGCGGTGAAGCGAGTGACGCGGCGTCGAGAAATTCGTCGACGCCGGCTATGAACATCGAGCGACAGAATGGTCGGGGACGTCCAGGCGGCGCGATCCGTCACGACCCTTCGCGTCATGGCGCGCGTCAGGACTTCGTCGGGTGCGTCGCCATTTCGCACAGCGCGCAGGGCGACTCCGCGACGGGAGGCGGAGAGACCGGGCGACTCCAGCCGCCGCCGAGCGCCGTCATCAGCGACAACGCCGCCTGCAGGCGTCCCGTGCGCAATGCGATCGCCTGACGCTGCGCGGCGAAGGCGTCGGACTGCGCCGTCACCACCTCCACATAGGTCACGACGCCCTCCTCATAGAGCTTCAGCGAGATATCGAGCGTCTTATTGCCGGCGACGACGGCGGCGGCAATATCCTTTTCCTGACGGTCGAAATAGCGAATGAGCGCGAGCGCGTCCTCGACCTCGCCATAGGCGCGCAGGACGACGCTTCGGTAATGCGCCACGGCCTCGAGATAGGCGGACTCGGCGTCGTGCAGATCGGCCGAATGCGCGCCGCCGTCGAAGATCGGCAGCGTTACGGCGGGCCCGAGCGACCAGAGGCTGTTGCGTGCGTTGAAGAGGCTGAGCCCCGTGTCTTGCGTTCCGCCGGAAAGATTGATCGTGAAGCGTGGGAAAAACGCGGCGCGCGCGACGCCGATCGAAAGATTGGCGCCATAGACCCGCCGTTCGACGGCGGCGATGTCGGGGCGGCGCTCGAGCAGCTGCGACGGAGCGTCGAGCGGAATTGTCGGGGCAGCGACGCGCGTCTGCGACGACGGCAGAGAAAAGCTCTCCGGCATGTGGCCGGCGAGAATAGCGACCGCATGTTCGAGCAGCGCGCGGCGCGCCTCTATTTCAGAGAGCTGCGCTTTCGCGAATCCGATCTGGGTCTGCGCGCGCGTCACGTCGGCAGGCGAGGTGATGCCGCCGCCGACGCGTTTCTGCACGAGAGCGAGCGAGCGGCCATAGGCCGAGACGATGCGCTTCTGCAGCGCGATCTCATTGTCGGCGCCTTGCAGGTTGATGTAGTCGCGCGCGAGCTCGGCGTGTAGGCTCAAGGCGATCGCGGCGAGATCGGCTTCGGACGCCTGCGCCTGTGCGACGCCTGCGGCAGCGAGATTGCGGATGCGCCCCCAAAGATCGATCTCGTAGCTCGACTGCATCGACAGCTGATTGTCGCCGTAATAAGTCGGCGCATTCGTGGGCAAGCCGTGGGACAGCGCCGATCGCGCGAAATCGGAGCTGCTCGGATAGGAATTGGCCAATCGAAGCGGGCGGTGCAAAGATTCCTTGTTCTCAGTCAGCTGGCCGCTCGCCGTCAGCGTCGGCGTGAGGCCGACGGCGGCTTTCGCGGCCAAGGCGCGCGCCCGGTCCATGACGGCCATGGCCTGGCCGAGGTCTGGATTGAATTGGTCGAGATCTCGCTCCAGCGCGTCGAGGCGCTTGTCTCGGAAGGCGCCCCACCATGATCCCCGCGGATGTAGATCCGACGGATCGGCGGAAGACCATTGCAAGCCGCTGTCACCCGAGTGGGCGCGCCTTTTTTCGGCTGAGGATCCGCCTCCATTCGCTTCCTTGAAGTTCGCCGGAGTCTCCACCGTCGGCGCGATATAGGCCGGCGCGAGGTCGCAGCCGCTCAAAGACACACATGCCGTCATCAAGAGGAAACGACGCAACAATCTCATCTCGCCTGCGCTTCCTTCCGCTCGCCGTCCTTGATTCTCACCGCGATCCCGTCATGCACGGATTGCCATGGCGTGCGGATCACCCGATCGGTCTCGGAAAGCCCCGCCGATATCTCGAGCGATGGTCCGAGATCACGCGCGATCTTCACGGTCTTCATGCGCACGACGCCAAGCTCGTCGACGGTCGCTACTTGCGGCGACGCGTTGACGAAGACGAGCGCGCTCGCCGGCAAAAGCAGCGGAGCCCCTTCGGGAGGAAGCGAAATCCTGATTTGTCCGAACGCGCCCGGCAGCAGCGCGCGATCGGGATTGTCCGCCTCGAATTGCACGAGCAGAGTTCTCGAGCCCGCGGCGATCGCGCTGGCGGTCGTCATGATCTTCGCCGAAAATTCCCGCGTCGGATATTGCGGCAACGTCAACCGCGCGGTCAGCCCCGGCGTGATCTTCGCCGCATAGGCCTGCGGCGCGCGGACATAGACGCGCATCTTGTGAATGTCGGCCACGCGAAACAGCTCCCGCCGCCCCGCGCCAGCGTCGACCAAGGCGCCGACGTCGACATTGCGCGCTGTGACGACGCCGTCGAAAGGCGATGTCAGATTGAGATAGGCTTCGAGAGCGACGAGCCGGTCGAGATTGGCCTGAGCCGCATTCTGCGAGGCGGCCGCCGCCTCCAGATTTCCGGTCTTTTCGTCCGCGCTCTGGGGCGAGACAGCGGCCTCGTTGCGGAGCGTGGTCCAGCGCTTCGCCGTCGCGCGCGCGAGATTTTGCTCCGCCTTGCTGCGCGCGAGGAGACCCTTCGCCTGCTCCACCTGCTGGTTGAGGTCGGGCGCGTCGATGACGCCCAGCACGTCGCCGGCCTTGACCTGCGCGCCTATGTCATAGGCCCAGCTCTTCAAATATCCGTTGACGCGCGCATAGATCGGCGCGTCGACGAAGGCCTCGACATTGGCCGGCAGCACGAGTTCCTGGATCGCTGTCGAGAGCGTCGGCTTACATAATTCCACAGTCGGAATCGCCGCCTCCTGCGTCACGCGCGCGAGCTCGGCGTCGCGCGCGTGACGAGAGCTCACGCCGAAGACGGCGAGCGCGAGAATGACGCCCATGGCGACGAGCGCTCTCGGACGCAGCCTGCGCAAGAGCTCCGCCTGCGCCAACGGGTCCGGCGGTTGGAGACGAGGCGGCTCATGGTGCGACATTCGCATGCTCCAATTCCGTATTCTCCGGCGCGTCGTCTTGCGCGCGCGCTCTGCGGCGGGCGAGGAACCCATGCGCGAGACTGAACATGACCGGCAGCAACAGCAGCGTTCCCAGGGTCGCGAAGGTCAGGCCGCCGATGACGGCGCGACCGAGCGGCGCATTCTGCTCGGCCGAGAGCGCCATAGGCGCCATGCCGATGATCATCGCGAGAGCCGTCATGATGACGGGGCGAAAGCGCGTCACCCCCGCCGCGGCCGCCGCATGGAGCGGAGTGTCGCCGTGATCGAGCCGCTCGCGCGCGAAGGCGATGACGAGATTGCTGTTCGCCGTCGCGACGCCCATGCACATGATCGCTCCGGTCAGCGCCGGAACGGATATGGTCGTCTCGCTCAAAAAGAGCACCCAGACAATGCCGGCCAACGCCGTCGGCAGGCCGGAGACGATCAAGAACGGGTCCAGCCAGGATTGGAAATTGACGACGATGATGAGGTAGACGAACACGATCGACAGGACGAGGCCGAGCAGCAGATCCGCATAGGCGCTGCGCATCGTCGCGATCTGACCGCGCAGCGCCAGATTGGAGGCGGCCGGCGCTTCCTTGCGGGTATCGTCCAATATTTTTTGAACGTCGTCCGCAATCGCGCCGAGGTCGCGGCCGTGAACGCCGGCATAAATGTCGAACGCCGACTGGCTGTTGAAATGCGTGACGACGCCCGAGCTCCAGCCGCGCCGAATCGAGGCGACGCCGCTGAGAATTTGCTGTCCCTCGCCCGCAGCCACCGGCTTGCTCGCCAGCGCGTCGAGGCTCGTGTTCCAAAACTGCGGCTCCATCGTCACGATCGGATAAGAGACGCCGCTCTTGACGTTGAGCCAGAAGGCAGGCGAGGTCTGGAACGAGCCGGCGAGCATGGTCTGCAAGGAGACCGTGACGTCACGCTCCGAGAGTCCGACCTCCTGCGCGAGCGTTCGATCGACGTCGACGTGGAGCGTAGGCAAATCGCCCGCCTGCTGCATGCGCGGGTCGGCGATCCCCGGCACGCGGGCGACTCGCTCCAAGGTCTTTTGCAGATAGGCGAGGTTTTCGTCGCGCTTGCTTCCCGAGATCTGGATGTCGAGCGGAGCCGGCAAGCCGAAATTGAGGATTTGCGTCACTATGTCGGCCGGCAAGAAAGAGAAGACGACGCCGGGAAAGGCGCGGGGCAGACGCGCGCGCAATAGTTCCGCGAAGGGATTCGCATCGGCGACCTTCTCGGGATCGAAGCTCAGCGTCAGATCGGCGTCGTTCGTGCCGATGGTGCCGGAGTTATTGTAGCTCAGATTGATGCCCGAGATCGGCAGGCCGATGTTGTCGACGATGCTCGTCAGCGCGCCATGCGGCAGAGCGTCGCGTATCTCGGCTTCGATCCGGTCGCAGAGAACCCCGGCCTGCTCGAGACGAGTTCCCGTGGGGAGGCGGACATGCAGTCGCAAGGAGCTGCTTTCCGTCTCGGGGAAGAAATCGCGTCCGAGAAAGGGGATCAGCGTGAATGAGAGCACGACGACCGCGAAGAACATGGCGACGAAAACCTTCGGGCGCGCAAGCGCCAGTTGGAGCACGCGCGCATAAGCGTCGAGCAATGTTTCGAAGCCTCTTTCGAACGCGATTTGCGCGCGCGTGAACGTCGCGAGGACGACGCCGCGCCGGGCCGGGCCGTATTTCGCCTCGCGCAGCGCCTCATGTTGCTGCGCGCTGAGGAAATAGCGGGCCATCGTCTCGACCAGAGTGTAGGTCAGAAAGTAGGATGCGATCATCGCAAAGACGACGGCTTCGGCGAGCGGACGAAACAGGTAACCGGCGACGCCGCCGAGAAGCAGCAGCGGCGCGAACACAATGCAGATGCAAAGCAGCGACACTGTGGCGGGCGTGATGATCTCCTTTGCCGCCTTGATGATCGCGTCGTCGATCGCCTCGCCCGCCTCCATGTGACGGTTGACATTCTCGATCGTGACGGTCGCGTCGTCGACGAGGAGTCCAACGGCGAGCGCGAGACCGCCGAGCGTCATCACATTGACGGTTTCGCCGAGCGCCGACAGCGCGAAGAGGGCGGCGAGAATGGAGAGCGGGATCGAGATCGTGATGATGATCGTCGAGCGCCAGCTGCCGAGAAAGAGCAGGATCATGAGGCCGGTGAGCGCGGCCGCGATCGCCGCCTCGCGCGCGACGCTGACGACCGCTCCGCTGATGAAGGCGGATTGGTCTCCGATCACCGTCATTTCGATCCCGTCCGGGAGCGCGAGCTTCAATCGCGGCAGCATCGCCTTGACGCCGTTGATCACGTCGAGCGACGACGCCGATCCGGAGGTCAACACGGGCAGCAGCACCGCTGGCGCGCCGTCGACGCGCACGAGATTGGTTTGCGGCGCGTTGCCATTGTGGACATGGGCGACGTCGCGCAGATAGACAATCGCGCCATCGGCGCGCTTTATCGGAAAATCATTCAGCGCGGAGATGTCGGCAGGCGCGTCGTTGATCAGGACGGCGTATTCATAATCGCCGATCTTCTGCGTGCCAGCGGGAATGATGAGATTTTGCCGTTCGACGGCGGTCACCACGTCTTGCGCCGTGAGGCCGAGCCCGAGCAGCTTCTCCTGGTCGAGGTCTATGCGCACCTGCCGCGATTTGCCGCCGTAAGGAAATGGGACGGCGGCGCCGGTCACAGTCGTCAGTGGCGGCCGAATGAGCGTGTAGACGGCGTCGGCGACCTCCGCCTCGGTGCGTGTGGCGCTCGAGAAGGCGATTTGGATGACCGGCACGGTCGACGCGTTGAAAGATATGACCTGCGGCGGCTGCACGCCCGGGGGGAGCAGGCGCAAGACAGTCTGGCCCGCCGCGCCGACCTGCGCTAGCGCGAGATCTATTTTCACCTTCGGCTGAAAATAGATCTTGTTGACGCCGATGCCGTTGTAGCTCTGCGATTCGACGTGGTCGATATCGTTGACGAGCGCCGTCAACGCGAGCTCGTAGGGATAGAGGATGCGGGTGGACATATCGTCTGGAGAAAGGCCGACATAGGTCCAGATCACAGAGACGACGGGAATGCCGACCGCCGGAAATATGTCGACCGGCGTCCTGAAAATCGCCAAACCGCCGAGTATGACGATGAGAATCGCCGCCACAACGAAAGTGTACGGTCGCCGGAGAGCGATTAGCACGAGCTGGAGCATTTCGAAGTCCTAGCCGGACAGACGGCCGCCTGCGCTGGGTGGCCGACAGATTCGACGCTTTCGGCGATCGGCGGCGACGTCTCCGCCCGCCGAGCGGACAACATCCGGCCGGCGGATAGAGGAGCCGTTGACGAAGCATCGACGCCACACCTTGACCGCGAGCAAGCTAGCACCGACAAATTTGCCTTGCCAGAAGTGATTTTGCAGGAGGAGTCTGCAAAAATGCAGAATCTGAATTGGGACGATCTACGCTATATCATTGTCGTGTCACGGACTGGTCGCTTGGCACAGGCGGCGCGGCAGTTGCACGTCGACGAAACGACGATCGCGCGGCGCGTGGCCCGCGTCGAGCGAGCTTTGGGCTCGCGGCTGTTCGAGCGCGCCAATGGGCAGTTGCTGCTCACGGAGATGGGTCAGGAGGTTCTCCGGCACGCCGAGCAGATCGAGATGAGCGTCTGCGGCATCAAAAGCGTCGCGACAGGCCTCGATGACAGGGCGGCAGGCAAGGTCCGTTTGACTTCGGTGGCTCTGATCATGAATCGGATCTTGATGCCGGCGCTCCCACAATTTGTGCGAGCCCACCCTCAATTACAGTTGCACTTGGTCTCCGAGCCTAGAAATTTGGATCTCGGCAATAGGGAGATCGACATCGCCGTGCGCTTCGCTCGACCCGAGCAGGACTATCGCCTCGTCGCGCGCCGCATTTGTGAACTGCCGTACGGGGTCTTCGGAGCGGCCGGACCGGCGACGGGCAAGCTGCCATGGGTCACTTACGAGGAGAGCCTTTCCGCTCTGCCGCTCGCGCGCTGGCTCGCCGAGGCCGTGAAGCAGGAGCCGGACCTCGGCCCGGGCTTGATCGTCAACGACTCCGATCTCGCGATGAATGCCGTGCGCGCCGGCTTGGGTCGCTCGCTCATGCCGCTCTGCGTCGGCGACCATGACGACGGGCTCGTTCGGCTCAGTGGAGCCGAACCCGTCCTCACGCGAGAGCTCTGGCTATTGGTTCGATCCGATTTGAAGCATCTCGCGCGCATCAAGCTCGTGATCGAGTGGATCGAGCGACTCTTCGCGGAAATGGAGGCTCGGTGCGGCGAACGGGCGAACCGCGCCGGGACTGCCGGAGGCCCCAACTCTTGATTAGGGCCTGTCATCAATCGAGCCAGATGATCCGAAAGGACCAGTTGCGCACCAGGGGCGAATTGCGTCCAGCCCAGCAGTTCTACGCCCTCGCGGCGTGAGCCATGTCAGCGTCGAATGATCGACTTCGACGCCTCCCTCTTCCATCATTTCCTCGAGCTGACGATAGCTCACCGGTAGGCCACATATCGCTGGACGCCCCGCAGGATCACGTCGCGTTCAAAATGGCCGCCTTTGAAATCGGTCATCGCGCTATTCCGCCTGCGATCACAGCCCATACCGGCCCGCGAGAAAAAAATTCGCGACAAAACCGCCGAAATCGAACAGGTCATCGCGTCAGCCTGCTTTGTTCCGACTCGGAAAATTTTCGCTTCTGCTTTTCCGAAAGCGCGCCGACGCCAACGATCTGAAAGGCGCTGGCCGCATTGTAGGTCGGCTGCTGCTCGCTTCGGCGCTCTCGCTTCTCGTCCCGCGGAGCGGTCGGCGCGTCGCCCTCGCCCCCACCATAGCCGATTACCTCGACTGTGACGATCGACGGCGCATCCGATGGTCCGGCGCCGGCCCGCGGCCCGTCGATCGCCTTGGTCAAGGCGGAGGCGGCGTTGGAGGCCGTGATCAATGTGCCGGCGCTCGGACCGGAAGGAGCCGCCGTCAAGCCGGAGGCGTTTCCCTGCACCTGAATGTTGAAGGCGTTGACCACTCGCGCCGCGACGATGTTGAGATTGCCGGCGACGCGAACGCCGGCCGCGCCCGCATCCACCGTTCCATGCGGCGCGGTCAGCACCACATTGCTCTTCGTCGGATCCTGGCTCGCCACAGTGAGCAGCGCGCCGATGCCGGCGCCGGTGACGAGTCCTGCCGGACTAACGGGGCAATAGCCGTCGACGTCGCAGATCAGCTTCAGAGGCGGGTAGGCCGCCGAACTCTTCGGCCCCTTGCCGGCGTTGAGGTCGCCGTTGGCCGAAAACATCTCCACGTTGCCGCCCTGCTCGGTGAAGATGCGGCTCTGATAGATCAGCGCGCTGTCATCGGTATAAGTGCGGATCGAGCCGCCCTGCAAAGTGAGGATGCCCTGCTGGGCCGGCGTCAAATTATCGGCGCTGTTGGACCCGACATAGGCGTTGCCGCCGGGGCCCAGGATCTCGATGTCGCCGCCGGTCTGTGTTTCGACCAGCGTGCGCGCCATGCGCAGATCGCCGGTGTGCGCGAGTTCCGGGACCACGCCGGTGCCGCCGCCGGAGTTGTCGGTATAGCCGAGGGAGGCCGGGAACAGCGTGGCGATCGCCTCATAGGCGCGGGCGTAATGGCGGTAATAGGGGCTCGACGCATTGTTGTAATCGATGCTGACTTGGGTCAGCAGCGCGAGGAAGCCGCGGTCGATGGCGAGCTTCATCGCCTCCTGTTGCTGCAGCAGGGCGACGAATTGCGACGGCAGCAGGTTGAAGGATAGGCCAGAGAGGCCGGCCTTCTCCGCCAGCGCCGTCAGCTTGCCGTTGATGGCGAGCGTCGGCAGCGCGGCGAACAGATCCGCAGCCTCGGCCGGGGTCAGCGTCACGTTCACCACCGGATTGGCGACGCCCGCGGCTTTGGCCTGCTCGATGATGAGATCAGTGAGCAGCTTCTCCACCTGCGGGACAATGCTGGAGGCGATGTCGATGCCGCTTGCGGCCGCGGCGGCCGCATCGCCATATTTGGCAATGGCGGCGGCATAGTCGACACCGCCGGCGACGCCGTAGCGCAGCGTGATGTCGGCGCCTTCCCGCGGCAAGTAGTCCTTGACGAGGCTGGTTTGGCTGCTGGTGCTCTTGTTGGATCCGTTGCCGATGGCAAAGATGCCGCCACCGTAGACCTCCGGATAGTCCGCGATGGAGGCAGCGTCATAGGTGCTGAACGGGCCGAGGTTGCGGCCGGCTTCGATGACGAAATCGCCCGGGCCATATAGCGTGAAGATGCTGCGCCCCGACCGACGCGTCTTGTCCAGGACGTCGGGCTGCAGCGTGGCGAGAATATCGCGACCGGCGATGATGCTGGTGATGTCGTCGTCCGACGTGTTCATGCCGGTGAAGACGACATTGAGGATGTCGCGCCCCGCCCACATGCGCGCCTTCTTCAAAAGCGTGTAGCTGCCGCCGTTGATGTCCTTGCCGGCGTAGATGATCACCGGCTCGTCGTCGCCGGCGTGCAGCGGCGCCGTAAGCGCGGCGGCGGGGCTGCCGAGCGCGGAGTTGCCGTCGCTCATCGTCACGCCGCCACCGTCATTGACCGTGATCGAGCCGTTAGCGACGAGGCTCAGCTCGCTGGTCGCAGATTGATAAAGGGAGATGCCGGACGTGATGCCGATATCGCCGGTCAAGGCCGTAGCGGAGAGGCTCGCCGAGGCGCCTCCCGATGCTGCCGATTCGGCGCCAAAATACGTCGTCGGGGAATGCATGAACAATGTATTCAATGCATTCTCACCGACGCTGATCGAGCCGACGCTGCTCAGCAGGGACACGCCGCTGTTCGCGCCGTAGCTGTTGAAAACGGCGCCGATATGCGCGGTCAGGGTTTGGGCCGCCCCATCTTGAGTAGCGGTGTCACGCACGACGTTCTTGCTCACTTCGACGGGAAGCGCCGTCGGCTCGAATATGCCGCCGAGCGTGATATCACCCGCCGCCTGCACACCGATCTGGCTGTCCTGCGCCGCGAGCAACAGGGGCACCGAGATCTCCGGCGTCGAGACCACCACCGCGGTCGCCCCTCCCTGATCGTCATAAACCCACTGAGTATAACGGACCGCCGGTTGCCCATAATTGGAAACGAGGTCGGAGTAATAGATCGTTTCATGCAGCGTCGCGTCCGCGGCCACGTCGCCGCCGGCGTGGATGCGGCCCGTGCCGCGGCCGACATAATAGAGGCCCGAGAGCACGTCGTTGCCGGCTTCGACAAGCAAGTTTCCGCCACCGTAATAGTGTGCGGTCGCGGCCGCCCCACCGGCCGTTTGCCCGCCGGACACTTGGATGGTCTCGGGCAGAGAGGCGGAGACATCCTGCACGTTGCGCCCGGCATTCAATGTGATGTTGCCGCCGCCGAGAGCGCCGAAGCCCTGGAAGAAGGTTCCGTAGTTGATCCAGCTCGAATACTGCTCGCCGCCGGCCGAGGGATCGAAGGGGGCCGTCGAGCTGCCGGTCGACTTGCCGTTGACGTAGTACCAGGCGCTCCAGAACTGACCAGTGGAGACGCCGATCGAACCCGTATCGAACGCACTGAACTGGCTACCAGTCGGATCGACCGGTGTCTCGATGCCGATGATGTCGCGCCCGGCGGTCACGATGATGTCGCCGCCGTCCGTCGCCCAGACCGGCGTCGTCAGAAGCCCGCTGCTGATAGTCGTTGCGCCCAGCGTCGGCGCTGTGAAGCCGTCGGCGTTGTCGGCGACGTGGCCGGCCGTATAGACCGCGCCGGGCGAGACCTCGTCCAGCAGCGCGAAATCGCCAGCCGCTGCGATGGTGATCGAGCCGGTCCCGGTGCGCAGCAGGCTGGGAACAACGACGGTCAAGTTGTTCAAGGGATTGATGTAGGACGTGTGCCCGTCGATGGTGACGTCGCCGGTGACCGTCGGGGAAAGCGACGAGAGTTGCGCCACGGCATTCGGATTGACCGACGACGCCCCATCGGCGTTGAACAGTGCGCCGCCGACGAAATCATAGGAGAAGCTGCCTTTGCCGCTCACCGCCGCCGTCATCAGATTGGCGGAGGAGGTGGTGTTGTAGACGGCGACATCGCCCACGCTGTAGATCGCCGGATTATTGGCGATGAGATCGGCGGGAACGGCCGGATTGGTGGTGAGAGACGATACGTAGCCAGCCTGAATGCTCGTATAGGCGGGCGGCGCGTGAGGCGGCGTCGCAGCGATGAGAATAGAGCCGCTCCTCGTATCCGCGCCGGGAGCCGACGAAAGCGTCGGCAGTTCCGTGAATTTCCCGCCAACAAAAATCAAGTTCGTGTTCAAGACGTTGAAGAAATACGCGGCCCATTGCGATGCGTAATCGGCGCCGGACGCGGTCGTGAAACCGGTCTGCGACTCCAGGCTGAGCTGCAATCCGGAGCCGATGCTGTAGTAGCTGCTGCTCGTGGTCGGCGCGGTGGGAACTGTGATCGCAGCTTGATCTACAGTGCGACCGAGCGCCGTCAGCAGCTGAATATAGAAGGGCATGGACAGGTATGCGCCGCCCTCCACTCCATAGTTGGCGACTGCGCTCGTGTTCCCGATTACGGTCTCGGCCGCATACGAGTTGAACATGCTCACATATTCGGCGTAGTATTGGTTATATTGGTCGATGACTTCAGTGGAGCACGCCCCACCGGCGCAACTCAATATGGATGGCTTCTGCAGTTTGAACTGCAACGCATTGTACGTATTGCTTGATATGCCATAAAACTCGGCGCTCGCAGCAGAGGTCGAGGGTGGGGGGGAGATATTCACTCCGAACCATTGGGCCCAAGTCTGTCCATAGATAGAGATGAGGTTGCTGATGCCGCTCGAGTCATATTGCAACGCGTTGTTCGTGAACAGGGCGAGGTAGGCCAGGTAAGTATTTGAATTAACCTCGGCTTCGTACTGTAATGCAGCATCATCTACCGCATTACTAGCAACATAATCCGTGAAGAATCCATCCGTAATAGTGGCATTGATGGCGACGTTGTTGACGGCGCGCAGGGTGAGCGTGCCGGGCTCACCGCCGTTGGTGGTGCGGTAGAGCAGATTGACGTTGCCGGAATCGTCGATGCTGCCGGCGCCGAAGTTCCAGTTGGAGGCGACGGTGATATTGCCGGAGTTGATCGCGGTCGACGGATTGACGAGGTCGATCTCGGGGCGCAGGTGCAGCTCGGCCGTCGGCAGCGCGGTCGCGACGTTGGATCCGACTTGCAGTGTCGCGCCGGCGAAGCTCGCGGCCACCGCATTGGCGTCGAACGGCGCGTTGACGAAATTCAGCAGCGTCGTCTGATAGAAGGCGACATGCGGCGCGTAGGCGCCGCTCGCTGGCGCGTCGGCGGTCGAGGTCGGATAGAGGCCGTTGTCGGCGAAGACGATCTGCGCGCCGGACGCATCGAAGAAGCCGGCCGGATCGATGATGCCGTCGAAGTGCTTGTCGAGGTCGGTAGAGCTGTCGGTGGTGCTCCACACCGCGAAGGCGTTGGCGACGAGGCCGTCGCCGCTCGCCGTGCCGTCGCCCTTGGCGTTGGTGACGACGGCGCCGTTGAAGGCGACGTTGATCGCGCCATTGGTCAAGATCGGTGCGCGGATGACGACGCTGCCGCCGGTGTTGTCGATGTCGACGCCGCCAGCGCCGCCCGAAACGTCGAAGATTGCCCCCGACGCCACCGTGACGGCGCCCGATCCCGGCACGTTCTGATAACCATAGGTGGCGTTCACCGTGCCGTTCGGCGTTCCTGTCGTGCCGAGCGTGATCGTCCCGCCGCGCTGCACATTGGTCGATGTCCCGTCGCCATAGCCGGGGCTGTTCGGATCGGGCGCCTGATAGCGCGCGTAGAGCTTGGCGTCGGCGCCGATGGTGACGCCCGAGGCGGCCGCCGTGCCCGCCGCCGCGGTCGAGGCGCCGGCGCCATAGAGACCAATGCTGCCGCCGGAGGCCGAGCTGGCGTCGATGGCGCCGTCGACTGTGACGCCGCCGGTATTGGCGACCAAGAGCACGGTCTCGGATTTGAGCGTCTCGCCGGCGGCGATAACGATATCTCCGTGCCCCAAGCTAACCTCGAAGCTGCGCGTGAAGCCGGCCTCGAGCGGCAGGCCGCCGTCGAGCCGGTCGGCGATGAGGGCCAGCTCGCCGCCGAGGTCGCTGTAGCGCGCCCCGCCCTTTAGCGCGCCGTGAAGCCCGGCCGCGCCGCCGGCATAGATCGCCAGCGAGCCGGCATAGCCCGAGCCGGCGCCGGAGACATCGACCGTGACGCCGGACCCGACCGTCATGTCGCCGAAGTCGGCGTAGAGATAGATCGATCCCGCCGGCGTGTCCTGGATGAGGTCGCCGATCGTGATGCGCGTGCCGGCGGCCGACAGCAGCGCATTGCCGGAGAGCGTGAGATCGCCCCTTGTCGCCTCCAGAGAGAGCTTGCCGCCCTGGGCGATGAGCGTGCCGCTGACGTCGATGGAGCCGCCGGTGAGGCTCAGCGCGCCGCCGATCGTCGGGTCGATGGTCGCAGCGGCGCCGGCCCCCTGCGCCAGCGTCAGGGCGCCCGTGGTGGTGAGCGACTGGGAGGCGGAGGCGCCGACGAGGACGAGCGGGGCCGTCAATGAGACAGCCGCTCCCGCGGCGTCGAGGCTGCCGGCGCCGGTGAACAGGATCTCGGACGCCGCCGTGGCGGCGATGCCGGCAAAGCCAGACAGCTTCTTGTCGCCAGCGCCCAAGGTGATCGTCCCGCTGGCGTCGAGGACCAGGCTGCCACCCGATCCGCCAGTGTCGGCCCCGGCGAGGTTGGCGACGCTCTGGTTGTCGACGATGACGATGTTGCTCGCCGTGATGGTGGTGGCGCCGCCATCGCTGTAGAGGCCGGCGCCGTCCAGCGTCAGCGTGTCGATTGCGTCGGCGGCATTGCCGAAGCTGTTCGAGCCGTAGAGGTTGAACACCGAGTCCGAGCGCAGGCGCACGGTCTCGGCGCCCGCGAACTTGCCGATGAGGCCGCTCGTCAACACGAGGCCGCTCGAGCCGCCGCCGAGGTTGATGACGCTTCCCGAGAGGTCGTAGTTCTTGGCGATGAGCCTGGCGCTGGCGGAGAGCGTGGTGTCGCCGCTCGAATCGACCGTCAACGAGTTGCCGGAGAGCGTGACATTGTTGCCGATCGCAAGATTGCCGCGCGCGACGGAAGACATGGGCGGCGTCGGCGCCGGCGTCGTCGCGGGCGCTTGGTAGATGCCGGGCACGAAGTGGCGGATGACATCGACCATGCCGCCGTTGGACACGCGCAGCAATGCCCCGTCGCCGCTCACGCCGGCGTTCCAGCTATTGAGGCTGCCGTCCCAATAATTGTAGATGGCGACCGGATCGACGCCGATAACGAGCGCGCCGGCGTTCGTGCCGCTGACAGTCCCGCTCGCCATGATGACGCTGCCATCGTCGACGATGAGGCCGCGCACGCTCGAATCGGCGCTCGTGGGCGCCAGCGAGGTGAGCAGCACCTCGGGTCCTGTCAGCGGATGCCCGGCATCGGTGGCGATCTCGAGGTTGAGCGCCGTGGCGGTGATCAGCGTGCCTTCGCTGGTGTTGCTGCGATATCCGCCGATGAGGGTGCTTTCGATGCCGAGGCCGCTCAGCATGTCGGCGTCGAGCACGAGGTAGCCGCTATAGTCGCCGCTGGCCAGCAGCCCCCCGCGCAGGTCGCTCGCCGCCACGACGAGGTTGACGCCGGTGATGTCGAGCTCACCTCCAAGACCGCCCTTCGCCGGACCAAACAGGTTGGCGCCGTTGAGCGCCAGCGAGGTGGCGGCCGACACCACGAAACGGGCCGCATCCTCGGCAAGCCGCGGCGTCGCCGTGTCCTTGCTCGCCGCCAGCGCGGTGAAGTAGCTCGAGCCCTTGGCAATGTCGATTTGAGAGTACCGGGTCCACACGCTGTTCGACTGGATCTGCAACAGCGCCGTCTGCGCCGACGACGAGCCATTGATGGCGTTGCCGAGCACGCCAGTCATGTACACCGAGCCGTCGGCGGTGGTCGTCGTCTTCGTATAGGGACTGGCGTTGGTCGAGACGACCACCACGCGATAGGCGCCGGGCAGCGTCGCATATTCCGCAGGCAGCAGCGTGTAGGCGCCGGCCGGGATGCCGTTGCCGCCCGGCAGCGTGACGGTCATACCCGCGGCGACCTCGGTGGTGAAGCTCGGATCGTACGGGGCCAGCGCCGATGAGTATCCTGGCGCCAGAGCGTAGACGGTCTGTGTCGAAGTCGTCAGCACGTTGCGCGAGCCGCCGGTGCCGGGCACGAACTCGGTGGCGTAGATGTCGCCGCCACCGCGGCCATCGATGATGGCGCCCGCCTGCGTGTCGACCCTGGAGCCGCCGAGCGCGATGAGCTTCTCCGGCGGGCCGTTGAGGACCGTGCCGTTGTCGGTCCAGTTTGCCCCGTCTGTCGTGGAGCCGTAGGGGATCGAGAGGCCATTGGCCGACACCGAGGTGACGCTGCCCGGAGCCAGCGTGACGCTTTCGGTCGCAACCGTGGCGATCGTCGAGCCATAGAGACCAACATAGTAGGTCCCCACCTCGACCGGGTTGTAGGAATTGTTCGTCGGCCCGTCGATGAAGATGGAAGGCAGTGTCTGCCCGGCGCCGAAGCCGAGCTGAATGGCGCCGAGCGGGGCGTAGAGCGCGCCGCCCTGCACGATCGTGCGGGCGTCGACGATGATCGCACCCCCAGCTGAGAGCGGCGCCACCGGGGCCGCGCCGTTGGAGGCGATCGCGATAGTGTTGTGAACTCCGGCGGCGTCCGCCGGCGCCAGGCTCAGTGACATCAGCAGGTAGGCCGTGTCGGTCGTCGGATAGATCGTGCGCGCCGTGAGGTTGAGATTGTCGGCCACCAAGAGGCCGCCGGCATACGGCATGCCGCCATAGCCGTCGCTGACGGCTATGGCTGATGCGCCGTCTGTAGCGGCAAACCGGCTGAAGTCGTTCGTGCCGATGAGGCGGATATCGCCGCTGGACACGAGATTGACGGTGCTCACGTAGTCGACCGCAAGCACGCCGACAAGATCGATCTGCTGCGCGGCATTGAGCGTCAGCGTGCCGTCGGCGAGCTTCGGCGGGTTCGGCGGGTATACGCCGCCGGCGATAGACGCGTTGCTGTCGGCGAGTCGGATATAGCCCGCCTCCAGCGTCACGTTGGTGGCGCCAATGGAGGGGATGCAACTGTCGGAAGACGCGCATGATGCCGCGTAGGAGGTGTCGACGACCCCCGTCGGCAGCAGCGTGGTCGTGCCGTTGGAGGAATTGTCGATCAGGATCGAGCCGGCGAGTTTCAGATGGACATCGCCGCTGAAGTAGAGTTGGCCGGTGAACGACGCCGTGTCGAGGCCGCTGTGGGCGGTGTTGATCGTGTCGGCTGTGATGTTGGCGCCGCTGGCGGCCACGAGTGATGCGATATTGACCCCCGTTCTCGGATCGACACCCGCGAACGCTGCAGCGACGTTGCCGCTTTGGGCCACGACCACAGTATCGATGGAAGAGCCGATGAGCAGCGTGCCGCCGGCCGCCTGCGGTGCCCCGCCTGCCGCATCGATCGTGCCGGCAAAATAACCCGTCCCTGTGAGCGTCAGGCTGCCGCCGTTGCTCCACACTTGCTCGGCGCCGTAGCGCTCTCCGCCGAGGCCGTTCGCAGTGGGCGCCTCGATCGTTGCGCTGGCGCCGGAAATGTCGAAGACCGAGCCCTGTTCGGCGACAAAGACGCCCGAGGCCGCGCTTCCATTCGGGCCAAATGTGATGGAGCCGCCGGAAAGCACCGTGCCGGTGGCGTAGGAAGTTATGAGCGGATTGGGCGCGAAGGCGCCGGAGACGTCGAGCACCGCGTGATCGCCGATCCATATATATTGCGGCAACCCATCATGAGCGAGCGGAGTTGACGGGGCGAAACCCTGGTTGACGCTGATGCTGCCGCCGTGCGCGATGATGCTGCCGAGCACAATCGCCGGCCCGCCGGCGGTCAGGGTAATGTTCGCTCCAGGATCGGCGATGATGCTGGCCCCGTCGTCGATCAGCAGCTGTGCCGTCGCGCTGCGGTCGCCCGCAACGCCCCAGTTGTAGGCGCTTTCCGTCAGCGCCAAATCGACGGCGTGGCGCAGTCCGTCGGCGGCGTAGCCGACAGCCGCGACATCGCGCAGGAGCGCCCCCGTCGCCGGCAGGCTGCTGAGCGATGCGGCAAGGTAAGTCTGCTGCTTCAAGTCGAGCGTGGCGCCCGCGGCGACGGTCGTGCCGCCATAGGTGCTGGTGAGCTTGAAGCTCCCGAACCCGCTGTCGGTGAAGAAGGAGGTCGGCAGCACCACCGTGCCGGCCTGATCGCCCGAGGTGATCGATGCGACCTGCGTCGCGTTGCCGTCGATGATGATCTCCGGCGCCTGCAGAGTGAAGGTCCCCCCTGCGACAGACCAGTCGCATAGATCGTCCCGTCCATTATGACGTTGGCGTTGGTCGCTGTCTGCGGCGCCCAGTAGCCGCCGCTGAAAGCATAATAAGTGTCTTGAGCAACGCCTGTGCTGCCGTACCACTCGCCGTTATATGTCAGGAGCGTCAGATTGCCGCCCTTGCCCTTGGGCAGGCCGTCGGAGCCCGTTGCAATCTTGCCGTTGGCGCCGACATAGCCGCCGCTGGAGACGTCGATCACGCTGCCGCGCTGCAGCACGATCGACGGGCTGTAATCCGTCGCCGTGACGACCATGGTGTTGGGGTCGTAAGAGACCCCATTGCTCAGATTCGTGGTGCTCAGGCTGACGCTGCCGCCATTGATGTAGAGGGCGCCTGTGAAATCGCTGTAATTGCCGGCGTCGTTGATCCACTGCCCGCTGACGTCGAGCAGGGCATTGCCGCCGATGGTCAACGCACCGACCACGCCCGTCGCAGGAAGCGTGCCCGGCGAACGCGCAACGGCGCTGGAGATGGTCGCGCCGCTGATGCTGATGCTGCCGCCATGGGCGGTGAGCGCGCCGTCGATCGCTGTGACATTCGCCAGCTTGATGCTGCCGCCAGCCAGTACCGACAGGCTCGCCTGTTCCGTCATGGCGAGCGTGTCGGCGCCGTTGATGGTGATCGAGCCGAGGCCGAAGGCCGAGAGCCGGTCTGTCGCGTAGGTCAACACGGACACCCCGTCCGCATTGGTCGGCAGCGACAATGACGAAGCGAGCGTGATGTCCGATCCCAGCACATTGGATGCCGAGGCGTCGAGGATCACCGCATCATGCAAGCCGTAGCTGCTCGCTGCCATCGTGATGGCGAGCGAGGCTCCATTCGGCAGTTGGGTGGGCGTGGCCTGCGCGCCGCCTGTCCCCGTCCCGACTTGCGCGAGCTGGCGCTGTTGCGCGCCGATGACGATGTCGCCGACGAGATCGCCTTCGATAATCGGGTTCACCGCTGTGACGGAGATGCTGCCGGCGCTGACGCCATCGACGTAGCCGGCCTTGTTATAGCCGCCGCTGATCAGACGATTGGTGTAAGTCTCGGTGACGCCCCACCTCGAATGGTCGACGATGAATTGCCCGGCGACGCCCACATAGGAGATGAACGGATCGGCGCTGCCGATGTCGTAGCGTCGCCCGTCCGAGCCGACCAGCTGCGTGGTCGTGACGTGGGCGCCGGTATATTGGATCAGGCCGCCGGAGACGTTGATCGTCGATCCCTGGGCCTGCGCGACATCCACGAAGCCCGCCGACGCTGCGCCGTTGCCGACGCTGTAGCCGCCGCCGATGGTCAGCGAGCCGCCCTTGGTCAGGAGCTGGTCTATACCCTGCGGGACGTTGCCCAGATAGCCCGCGCCCGAGGAGGCAAACAGCGGCGAGCCGACCCAAGTCTCGCCATCGGCCCTGGTGCCGGTGAGGCTCAGGTCGATTGTCACCGTCTGGCCTATCAGACTCTGCGCCAGCGGCGTGTCGGCGACGTCGTTCGCCGTCACCTTGAATGTGTAGAGGTAGTCGGAAACCGAGCGGTCGGCCGCCAGCCCGGACAGGTCGATGGTGCTGCCCGCCTCCATCAGCACCCGGCCCACCGGCAGCGCCGCCGAGCCGTCGGGTTGATTGCCGAGGCCCGCGCCCGTCAGCGTCATCGTCGCCGACGGCGCATAGACGAACGAGCCCGACTGGAAATCGACATAGGGTGCGGAGATATCGATGCGCGGCCCCACGAAGCCGGCGAGCGAGGCGGAATCCGACAGGATGGTCTCGCCGTTCTCCTCTGGCAGGATCGTCGTAAGGCTCTCTGTGCCGAACAGCACCTGGTTGGACGTCTCCGCCCCGTTCGCCGCGATGGTGATCGATCCCGCCCGCGTGATGCTGGTGGTCGCCTCCGCCAGCCCGAGCTGCTCGACCGCGTCGCCGCTCAATGTGACATTGCCGCGCTGGGAAATCAGCATCCCGCCCACGTCGTTGAGCACGAGCGAACCGTCGCTCACCGACGGCGGCGTATAGAGCAGCTCTCCGCTGATGCCGGCGCCGGCCCGTACCGAGTAGAACGTCTGGGTCGAGTTCGACGCCGGCTCGGCGATCTGCACGCTCGCGCCCGCCGCCAGGATGATCTCGCCCGCCGACGTGGTGATCGAGCCGGCGTTGGTCACCCGCGGACCCAGCAGCGCGACGAAGCCGCCGTTGTCGCTGCCGCTGATATCGGTCACGATGCGCGCGCCCGCCTCGACCTCGACACCGATATTGCTCTGCCCGGGAATGAGCGCGGCCGAGAACAGCGCCGAGGCGCCGGTGGACGCCAAGCTGCCGTCGACGACGGTCTGAAAGGCGCTATTGACGAACAGACCGTTGTTCAAGAACGTCGTGTTGGCATTGGCCTCGTCCGACGGCGCCAGGATCAGCGCGCCATTCTCCGTCGTCTGCACGAGCCCATCCACCGTCAGCGGCACATACGCGTCCCCGCTCGACTTGAAGGCGCCGTTGGCCGTGCCGGTAAAGCTGTTGAGGTCCATCGCCGCGGCGATCAGCGTATGCACGTCGATCTGGCTGGAGCCGGTGAAGATGATGCCGTTCGGGTTGATGATCAGCACCGTGCCCTCGGCCTTGATCTGGCCGAAGATCTGGCTCGGCCTGCCGGTGGCGTCGATGCGGTTGAGCACCACCCAGCTGTTTCCATTGGCGGAATTGCCGGCGCTCTGGTCGAAATGGACCGTCGTGTCCTTTCCGACATTGAACGACTCCCAGGTGGCGATCGCCCGCTGCGCGCTCTGCGTGAGGGTCACTGTGTCGTGACCGGCCGGGTCGACGGTCTCGACCGGCGCGCTGATATTGGACCAGAGGCCCGACGTCGTGCTGACTCCGTTCGTGAAGTGGACGCGCGGATCGACGACGAGCCCGCCCGGTTGCAGGCCGTTCGGCACGACGGCCGTGGCGGCTTGCGCGGCGGCGCGGGCGGCGGCCTGCGCGGCCTGCATGGCCTGAATCGCCTGCGCCGCCCGCGTCAGCGACGACTGTGCCTGTTTGGCGATCTTAGTCGCCTGCGCCGCCCCCGCCAGCGCGTCGGCCACCGCCGTCGTGGGCGCCGAGACCACACCCGCGCGTCCGAGCGGCCGCGCCTCCGCGTCATGCGGAGAGGTCAGCAGCGACAGAGCGCTGACGCCGGCGAGAAGCGCGCGATCAAGCGAGGGCCGGGAGCGGAACGAACGGGCGGCGGGGTGAAGCATGAGCGTCTACTCCAGGTCGACCGAAAATCGGTCGAACGAACCTCTCGCGCCTGAGCGGGGGGTTCTCTGCCTGCACGACGAACGTCGACCCGCGATGAAGAAGTGAAAAATTATCGACGGAGCAAAAAATAGTTCTTGACCTCATCGAGAGTGCCCGCGCTGATCGCCCGGTCACGTCAGAACGACGACGCCTCCCGGCAACGACCTGACGACGGCGCCGAACTCCCGCTGCGCCAGAAGCAGAATATCGTCAACGCCGTCGATGCCGAATCGGGCGTTGACCGTGCGGCGGCCAAGCGGCGCGTTCAACAAGACGATTCGGCCACGCCGATAGCGATTGATCTCCGCTATGACCTGCGACAGCGGCGCTTGATGAAAGATCAGCAGCCCCTGCCGCCATGCGGTCGCGACATTCGCGTCGGCCGGTCGCGTCGGACTGAGGCCGCCGTCGCTATAGGCCACGAGCCTGTCGTACTGAAGCTCCGCCACAGCGCCACGCCGCGCCACACGGACAGAGCCGCGCAGACAAGTGATCGCGCAGGCGGCGTGGCCGTCGAAACGAACATTGACGCTGGCGTCCTGAAAATCGATCCGCCCGTCGCCGACGCGAAGGACATGGACGCGACGCGACTCGCTCGTGGCGCTGATGACCGCTTCGCCCGTGACGAGCTCGACGCGATCTTGTTCGTCGCCCGCGGGATGCATCGCAATGCTGGTCCGCGTATTCAAGGCGGCCGTGAGCCCGTCGCCCAGCGCGACTTGCCGCTGTTCGCCGGTTTCGGTTCGGTAGTCGGCCCGCAGCTCGGAAATAGAAGGCCATAAATCGAAAGGTGGGCGGATCGCCGCATATCCGGCGATCACGGCGCCGGCCGCCGCCGCTCCGCCGAGCAAAGCCCGCCGACTCGCACGATACTGCGCCGATCGCTGACGTTCGGAGGCGAAAAGCTCCCTGTCTCGCTCCAGAATGTCTCGCCCAACCGGACCGAGGCCGCTCCACAGGCGACGCGCCAGCGACATCGCCTCGGCGCGCGCCGGGCTCGACCTCTCCCAGAGCTCGGCGGCCTCGAGCGTTTCCAGAGTCGCGGAGTCCGACATCAGGCGTCGGACGTGATCCAGCGCCTCGCTTTCGAGCGCGCTCAGAACATCGGCATTGTTCGCGTCGATCGCCATCTCGCTGTCGTTCCACTGTGGCGTCATCGCATTTTCATCTTTTTAGTCGTTGTCGGAGTTCGCATAGCGAATGATCATTTTCCAGCTCTGCGAAGACGCATAGCGCAATGTCTCAGCGCGCGCCTCAGCTCCATGTCGACCATGCGTCGCGACAGGCCCAGATCGTCGGCGATTTGCCTCAGCGGCGTTCCCTCGACGCGCGAGGCCAGCAAGATCAGCCGTCGTCGCGGCGTAAGCTCCTCCAGCGCCTGGCGCAACAGCTCCATATCCTGTTGCGCTTCGACGATCCGCGCCGGCCCGGGCGAATCGTCGGCGGCGTCGAGAAAAGCGTCGACCTCGATCCATCGGGCCGAACGTGCGGCTCTGCGCCGCTCGTCGATCGCGATGTTGAAGGCCGTGCGCAGCAGATAGCCGGCCGGATTATGAATGCCTTCGCTTCCCTGCTTTTGACGCAGATGAAGCCAAGTGTCATGCAGCGCCTCGCGCGCGAGCTCTTCGGAGTTCAATCGGCGCGCGAGCTGAGCGCACAGCTCGCCATAGCGATGGACGAACATCTGGCGCAAGGCGGACCAGGCGGTCTCGGTCATGGCGCGTCGCGCCCACGGATGCTCGAGACGACCGTCATGATTTCGCCTATCGATGGTCCGAGAAACCGCAATCACCCGATTGTGCGAGCGGTCGCGGCGAAATGATCATGCTGAGAGGCTGCGCCATGCTTGGCGGAGGGTTCAGCGGAACGCGCAGGCGGCCGAGCGCTTCCACGATCATGAGATCGCGTTGCCGATCGCCCGTCGAGCTCAGCAAGTCCGGCGACATTATTTCGCCCGCCGCGCCGATGCGGAACTGCAGGGCGGCCCTATATTGGCCCGGCTTGGTTTTTTCCCTTTCGCAAAAAACCCGCTGAATCGTGCGCTGCACGAGCGCGAGATAGGGCATATCCGCGGCCTTGAAGTCGCCGGTCCCGCTTTGCGGGTCGGACGGCTCAACCTCGATCCCGAAGGCTCTCCCGGCGCTGAAGACGGCAAGGCCGGTTCCCTCGAGCAGAACGCGGATGGCGACGTCGGGCGCCAGCTCGCCGCTGACCGCCGTCGACCGCCGCTCCTCGGCCAGACGGCTGTCATAGAGAACCATCAGCCCTGTCGCCGCCGAATAGGCGTCGAGCGCATGGGCCAGCGGCTGCGCTGGAATGTCGAAGCTGATAGGGGCGCCATCTCGGCCGACCGGCCGCGCGTCCGTCTGGCCCACAGCGCTCTCGGCCGATCCGAGCGCCGCAACGAGCGACAATGTCGCCAGCCAGCCGACGCGCAAACATTTCACAAGCTTCGTCCTCGTGAGGCCGCATGCTCGTCACCGCCGATCGAAGCCGGCCGGGAACGCCACGCAGCGCCCTACTCCTCAGAACAATCGCAAGTTGTTCCGAGCATGGGTAAAGCGGCAATGTCACAGTTTCGCGACGACGTCGGGGGGACGGTTAAATTAACTGGGTTGCGCTGACCATTGACTATTTCCCATGCGGGAAAGTCCCTTTCCAACGGCGATGCATTGGAAGATCACGATCGAAGGCATGGATGAATTCGACGGGCGCGTCGGCAGATCGAGAGCCTCGGCGGCCGCCCAATCCGTTCAATCTCCAGCCGCGGCTCACCGGCTATGACAACTAGATCTTCGTGCAGGCGGCGGGCGCCGACAAAATCCAGCCGGCGAATCTCGGCTTCGACTTCGAGCTCAGAATTTGAACCCCAGCTTCGCGACCACCGTGCGCGGAGCGCCGGGGTAATAGATGCCGCTGGTGGAGGTCTGTTGATAATAGCTGTTGCTGACCTGGCCGATGTAGGCGGCGTCGAACATGTTCATGCAGGAGAGGCTCGCCGTCATCGTCCCCCAATCGAGCTTGTGCTCATATTGCGTCGTCAGATCGAGGGTCGCGTAACCGGCGAGAGGCTGGAGGCCGGAGGTGTCGCCGGCGCGACTGCCGACGATATGCACGATCGGCGTGATGGTGACCTGCTCGACCCGCAGATTGGCGCCCAGCGTCGAGATCAGATAGGGCACGTTCGGCAATTGCCGGCCCTTCACCCGCGTCGACCGATAGGTCGCCTCCGAAGCGCCTGGGACGATCGGCAAGTCCTCGACGAACTCGGCGCGCTGATAGCCGAACGAGGCGAACATATCGAGATTGTCGATCGGCGAATAATGGGCGAGCGCCTGCGCGCCATAGCTCTGGCTCTCTCCGACATTCTGGCCATACTGCGTGCCGATGCCCGGATCGTAGCTGACGAGCTTGTTGTGGTTGCGCGAATAATAGACGGTCGGCTCGATATAGCCCGAGCCCAGGGCGCCCGAGTAGGACCAGCGTAGGCCGAGGTCGAACAGCGTCGATGTTTCGGGCCGGATCGAACGCCACAATTGGTCGGCGGTGATTCCCTTGGCGAGGAAGGCTGCTGAATTCTGCTGGAAGACTGGCCAAGCGTCGTAGCCCGGCCCGCCATAGCCGCCGCCGCCGCTGAATTTGATCTGCAGATCCTCGGTCAACTCATAGGTGAGCCCGCCATAGGGCACGAATGTGCCGATGGTGAAGGCGGAAACGCTGCGATTTGCTATTTTGCCGGACGACAGAGCGAGCGCCGCATCATAAGAGACGTCGCCTATGCCGACGGAATTATATTCGTCGATTCCGGCCATGCGCTCCCAGATGTAGCGCCCGCCCGCCTCGACATGGAGAGGCCCGAAGTCACGGCTCGCAAGGCCATAGGCCACGTCGAACATATGCGGCGACGTTTGTCGGGCGAGGATCGGCCAAGCGGCGTTGGTGAGGCCGCCGAGCGCATTGGGGGTGAACATTTGCCAGGCGGTCGGCGGGCCGGGCGCGTTCTGTACGCCGTGCCAATAGCCGAACGTCGCCTCTGTTCCGAGAACGCGCGTCTGCAATTCGCTCGTCACGCCCCAGGTGTCGTGATCGAGGAGCCATTTACGGACTTTTCCGTTGGCCATGCCGTCGAGATAATAGCCGTCCTCGCGGAAATAATATGGCTTGACGACGAGCCGCGTCGCTTCGTCGAAACGCAGCGTCATCTCGGAAAGAGCGAGCCAGGAATTGAAATGTTGGAGGTTGTAGCCGTAGTAATTGACCATCGTACTCGGAACTGCGCCTGGAGTGGCGGCGAAATCGAAGCGCCGGTAGAGCCCGAGATTGCTCGCCTGCGCATAAGTGAGTCCATCGTAAGTGTTGGCGTCCAGGCTGGTCTTGGCGACGAAGACTTTCGCTTCGAAATTGTCGGCCGGCTTGGTGTCGATCCCGATCGCGAAGCCGGATTTGCCTTGCGGGGCCTTGCCGACGCCGCGCCACTTGTCGGCGTCGGTCCAGGAGCCGGAGACGAAGGCCTTGGTCGTGCCGTTCAATATCTCGCCGGTGTCGACGCGAGCGAATGTGCGCAGAAAGGAGAAGGAGCCGACGCTCTGGGAGATTTCGCCGCCCATTTTTTCCGCCGGCCAGCGCAGGCGGCTGTCGAAGGTTCCGCCGACTGTGAAATATGAGTTCACATTGGAGGGTATCGGGCCTTGCCGCAGGACGAGCCTGTCCAGATTCTCGTTGTCGACGAGCCAAGTCGCGCCAGGACCGGGATCGATTCCCGAGACCGGAAGGCCTTCGATCAATCCGATGCTGTTGCCGTGTTGGCTGAGCTCGCCGCGAATGCGCACGCCCTTGTTGCCGCCGGAGAGGTTGGCGAGGCCGTAAGGATCGATCGCTGGCGCATCGACGGAGGGCAGGAAGGAGATGCCACGAATGGGATTGGTTCCGCCCCAGCCGCTGGCGAGATCGAGGCCCTGACGGTCGACGGCATAGGAGGTCGAGGGGGCGTTGGAGGCGGGACCGACAATGGCGTTTTTCGGCTTCGGCTTCAGCTTCTGCGCCGGCTTCTCGGATCCGACCGATATTTCCGGCAGCGTCATATATTGCTGCCCTATCGCGTTATCGCCGGCGGCAAAGCACAGGAGAATCGAGCCGCTGGCGAGGAGCCTTCTCCGAAAGCGTGAATAGTTGCGGTTTGCTGCGCTCGACGTGAGAAATGCCATAATGACGTCGCCCCCTCCTCGGCCGGATCGCGATCGCTCGGCTCGATATATAAAACTATTACATAAATTGTCCGACCTCGGCCGACAAGCCGAATATCTCGGCAATGTGCCCCACGAACGCGATTTCTGAAGCTTGTTTAGGCGGCTGCGCCTCGCCGCAACTATAGATCGAATATCGAGCCTTGCTCGCGCGCGTCGTTCGATTCACTGAAAACTCTTCGCCTTCTTGATCCCTACGACCCATATGCCTTTTTCGACGGGCCGGAGCGGCAGGACGGCCGCGCCGGCGGCGAGCTGCGGGCGAAGCCGGCCTTGGGTGTCGATCCCGTCGCCCGGAGCCGGAACCTCGGGGTCGGTTTCGTCTCTTGGATCGAACTTGACGAGAAGCTCGCCTCTGGCGCTGGCGATTCCCATCCCAACGCGAACTCGAATTCGAGGAAGGTCATCGCCGCGAAATGCGCAGGTTCGTTGCTTTGGCGTGCTGTTGGATCAGGGAAGGTCGAGCCAGGATGAGATGCGCTCGACCCATCGTCGTGCCGATCAGGCGCTCGATGTGTCCGCCATAGTGAGGCGCGCGCGTGCAGGCCGTTTTCAGGCGGCTTCGGATCCGTCCGCGAAGCGTAGCGCCGCTCTCAGCCCGGCGCGATCTTTCCTGTTGGTCAACATGAGCCGCCAACCGAGCCGAAGCGCCGCCAGCTCGACGATGGACAAGCCCAATCCCGCGCCTGTCGCGCTCTTGCGTCGACCACGGAAAAAGCGACGAACGGCCAAGGGCAGCTCGTCCTCTGGAATGCCGGGCCCCTCGTCCTCGATCACAATGCAACGCGGCTCGTTCTCGTAACCCCATGAGATCACGCCGGACGGCGACACGTATTGGAGCGCGTTCTCGTGCAGGTTCCGCAGAGCGACGGTCAGGATCTCGCGATTCGAGAACACGTTCGTCCTGTGCAGCTCCGGATCGATGCGGATGAAAACGCTGTCGTTCTTCGGTTGTGACGAGGCGACGATCTCATCGAGTATCTCGCCGAGATTGACATGCTCGGACGCCATGGCCTGATGGGCCTCCGCATCGAGCGTGGCCAGCGTGAGAAGCTGGCGGATCAAGCGCGTCGTGCGATCCGCCGACACCAGGATTTGCAGCAGCGCGCCTTCTCTGACAGCGGGATCGGCGGCGGCGAGCGCGATCTGAGCCTGCGTCTTGAGGCCCGCGAGCGGCGTGCGTAGCTCATGGGCGGCGAAAGCCGTCAATTCGCGGTCGTGCCGAAGCGCGGCGTCGAGATTGGCGAGGAGCCCGTTGAGCGCCTCCATCAGCGGGCGCACCTCCGAAGGCGCCAGCGCGGCGTCGACAGGCGTCATGTCGTCAGCGGCGCGATCGCGCAATTGCTCCGCCATGATCCTCAGCGGACGCAGCTCGAGCCGCAGGCTCAGCCAGAGCGCAGCGCTTAGCACCGGAATGACCAGCAATGCCGGCACGACAAGTCCGGCGACGAGATCATGGACGAGATGATCACGCATGCCGACGCGGTCGCCGACCATGACTCGCACGCCCTTTGCCGTGTCTTCGGCGGTGTAGACGCGCCACGACTCGCCTTCGACGACATGTTCGGAAAACCCCGAATCGGCGAATGCCAGCCGTCCCTTCGGCGCGCCGCTCGAATGGGCGATGAGCCGTCCGTCGAGCGACCAGATCTGGCACGAGAGCACGCGCTCGTAGCCGGGGCTGGCCGCCGCGTCGATCACGTCGGCGGAGAGCAGCGCGCCGCCGGAGACCAGCGACGCGACCATCTTGGCGGATTCGCGAAGACGGTTGTCGAAGGCGCGCTCGAACTCGGCCTTGCTGCCGATATAGACCCAGAAGGTCGCGCACAGCCAGATCACGCAGGTCGCCGTGAGCAGAACGACGAACAGTCGAGCGCGCAACGAGCTCATTTCGGCCGCCGCATGCGATAGCCGAGGCCGCGGATCGTTTCTATGGCGTCGCGTCCGAGCTTGGCGCGCAGATTGTGGATATGGACCTCTACCGCATTGCTCTCCACCTCTTCCCCCCAACCATAGATGCGATCCTCGATCTCGCTCTTCGAGCGAATGCGGGCAGGCTGCTCCATCAGCATCGCGAGCACCGAAAATTCGCGGCGGGACAGATTTACGGGCGCGCCGTCGAGCGAGAGCGACATGTCGGCTGGATCGAGCACGATGCCGCCGAGCGTGAGGCTGGGCGTCGCACGGCCGTCGCGCCGTCGCACGATGGCGCGGATGCGCGCGGCGAGCTCGTCGAGATCGAAAGGCTTGCCGAGATAATCGTCGGCGCCCGCGTCGAGCCCCTCGATGCGATCGACAACCTCGTCGAGCGCGGTCAACAGCAGCACAGGCAGATTGTCGCCGCAGCGGCGCAGTTCCGCGAGGATTTCGATCCCAGAACCGTCCGGCAGCATCAAATCGAGCACAACGGCGTCAAAGCCCGGCGACGCGAGAGCCGCGCGCGCGTCGGCGCAAGTCGAAACGCTGTCCACCGAATTGCCCGCGAGCTCGAGACCGACCTTCAGGCCGTTCGCGAGCACGTCGTCGTCTTCCACGATCAGAATCCGCATCCGAGGCGCCTCCCGCTTCTGCCTGCGGCTCCCAGCTTAAGGTTGCCTTAAGGTGAGCGTCCAACAAAAACGTGACCTATCGATGAGGGACGCCACGCGTGGTTGTGTCGCAAATTTTGTCTACGGACGCGACACCGGCGTCTGAGAGTGACGCGGCTCACGCCACGAGGGCATAGAACTGCTGCGCTGGACGCAATTCGCCTGTCGTTCGCAGCTGCCCCTTGCGGATCATATGCATGAGCTCGATCCCGGAAAGTGTCGCGGCAGCCGATCGAAATGATTTGAAACCCAACATCGGCCGCGTCACTCGCTTCACCGCTCGATGGTCCTGTTCGACAATATTGTTGAGATATTTGATGCGGCGGATTTCGATGTCCGCTTCATGCTCCGCATTGTAGCGTTCGATCGCGGCCGTGTTGGCGCCGCTCTTGTCGATCGTGATCTTCTCCGGCTCGCCATGCTGGCCGATCGCCTTGCGCAAGAAGCGCAACGCGGCTTTGCAGTCCCTCTTGGCCGTCAGCAGGAAATCCACCGTCCCGCCTGCCTTGTCGACCGCCCGATACAGATATTTCCAGCAGCCTTTGACTTTCACGTAGGTCTCATCGAGACGCCAGCTGGATCCGATCGAGCGCTTGCGAGTGTGGAACTGTTTCTCCAGCAAAGGAGCATACTTGACGACCCAGCGGTTGAGCGTCGAATGGTCGACTTCGACACCTCGCTCTTCCATCATTTCCTCGAGTTGACGATAGCTCATCGGATACGCCACATACCAGCGGACGCCCCACAGAATCACGTCGCGTTCAAAATGGCTGCCCTTGAAATCAATCATCGCACTCGTCCGCCAGCTCCACTACCGGCAATTATAGCCCCAAACCGACCTGCGACAAAAATTCGCGACAGAACCAAAAATATTCCACGCGCATCTTCATCTTATCCCGCGACGGGTCGCCGACACTCCGCCGCCGCCGGCGCGCCCGGTCGCTTGAAACGAGTTGCGGCGTTCCCATGGCTTCCACGATTATCGTCATTCGGCACGGCCGCGTCGCGCTTGCATCCGACGGGCTCCTCTCACGCGAGGACTTCCTCCGCTACGTCGAAGATTACGATGCTGCGTCCCTCCGCTCGGATTCCCGTCCGCCGGAAGAATTGACCGAACGGCTCCGGCTTGCTCGCAGGTTGTTCGCGAGCGAACTGCCACGCGCGAGAGAATCGGCGCGCATCCTCTTTCTCGATCGAGACATTCGATACGAAGCGATGTTCAATGAAGAGCCGCATCACGTCGTTCCACGACTCCCATTTCGAATGCCGCTCCTGGGCTGGTTCGCTTGGTCGCGCGTCAGCGAAGCAATGAGTCCATCCCTGCGTCGAGCGGTCGCCGCACGCGGATCGATCGCGGCGAAGCGGCTAATCGTCGAGGCGGATCACGAACCCACGGCTCTGATCGGGGTTGTGTCGCAAATTTTGTCTACGGACGCGACACCGGCGTCTGAGAGTGACGCGGCTCACGCCACGAGGGCATAGAACTGCTGCGCTGGACGCAATTCGCCTGTCGTTCGCAGCTGCCCCTTGCGGATCATATGCATGAGCTCGATCCCGGAAAGTGTCGCGGCAGCCGATCGAAATGATTTGAAACCCAACATCGGCCGCGTCACTCGCTTCACCGCTCGATGGTCCTGTTCGACAATATTGTTGAGATATTTGATGCGGCGGATTTCGATGTCCGCTTCATGCTCCGCATTGTAGCGTTCGATCGCGGCCGTGTTGGCGCCGCTCTTGTCGATCGTGATCTTCTCCGGCTCGCCATGCTGGCCGATCGCCTTGCGCAAGAAGCGCAACGCGGCTTTGCAGTCCCTCTTGGCCGTCAGCAGGAAATCCACCGTCCCGCCCGCCTTGTCGACCGCCCGATACAGATATTTCCAGCAGCCTTTGACTTTCACGTAGGTCTCATCGAGACGCCAGCTGGATCCGATCGAGCGCTTGCGAGTGTGGAACTGTTTCTCCAGCAAAGGAGCATACTTGACGACCCAGCGGTTGAGCGTCGAATGGTCGACTTCGACACCTCGCTCTTCCATCATTTCCTCGAGTTGACGATAGCTCATCGGATACGCCACATACCAGCGGACGCCCCACAGAATCACGTCGCGTTCAAAATGGCTGCCCTTGAAATCAATCATCGCACTCGTCCGCCAGCTCCACTGCCGGCAATTATAGCCCCAAACCGACCTGCGACAAAAATTCGCGACAGAACCTCGATGGCGGCTTCGACGACATCGCGATCAACGCTTTCTTCGCCGGCAAATGGCTCGACAGACAATATTCTGGCCTGACGGAGCTCAGCGCGCGAAAGCTTTTGACCCAGGCGGCCGATCGGTTTCGTGAACTGGCGCAGGCGCCGGAATTTACGCCGCCTACCTTGGAGGCGCTGTTCGCGGCCGAACGGCGGAAAATGCAAAAATGCGCGGCGCAGCATTGTTTTGATGCAGACGCGCTCATGTGGTTCGTCAAAGAAGTCGGCGCCGGGCTCGCGGGCGTCGTGATCGAGCGGCCGGAGGAATCGCAGCATTTTTCATTGTGCTGGCAAAGGGCTGATCGACGCGTCTATTTTGGCTTCGAAGGCGGAGACCATCACAGAAGCTGGAGCGCGATCGCCAATGAAGCGATCGTGCTCGCCGGTCGCGAAGGCGGCGCATTCTCTGCTCGCGCGCTGCGCACGTCCGACCTGCCGCATATTCCCCGTGAAACCTGGAGAGAGGCGAGAACGGCGCTGGAGTCCGCGAAAGCCAAGGGATTTGCCGTCGTCGAGCTGTCCGCGAACCGCTATAGCGAAATTCTAGCGGCGCGCGCGCTGCACTCCGACGCCTTACAAGGCGCCACCGCCTTTGACGGAGGTGAAACGCTCGAGTGGCTGCAGAAGCGGTTTGCGCCGTTCTTGAATGAGTTGGCGGCCGCGCCGCAGGCGGTTCGTTCTGATGCCGGACAAAGTGAAATTGCAGCGGGGGCCCCCAGCAACGAAACG
This sequence comes from Methylosinus trichosporium OB3b, assembly GCF_002752655.1. Classification (NCBI taxonomy): domain Bacteria; kingdom Pseudomonadati; phylum Pseudomonadota; class Alphaproteobacteria; order Hyphomicrobiales; family Methylocystaceae; genus Methylosinus; species Methylosinus trichosporium. Next base: position 279,764 of record NZ_CP023738.1, read on the forward strand.
GCGATGTCAGGTTAGTGGGCAGCAGAATCTTGTGTTCTCATGTAGATGCTAGTGGCGTGATTCAGCCATTTTGGTTGGGAAGGTCGGGTAGAGGCGTTTGAGCTTGATGCGGGCGTCGGCGGTGGTGAACTGCCAGTCCGCCTTCGCCTGATGCATGTTGCGGTCGGCGACTTCGGCGCGCAGGCTTTCGATGTCGCCGATGCGGCGTGGCTGGAGCTGTCGCTCTCGCCAATCGCCAGTGGCGATCAGGCCCACCCGATACGTTCAAACAGCTATCTTGCCGAAATCACTTTCCAGTCGAGCTCGAAGCGGGCCAAATATTTTCGCAATCGATCGGCGTCATTGACGCTCGAGCGTTGCGCGCGCGAGGCCGAGAAGAGCGCGCGACCGGCGGCGCTGAGAGAGGAATGCGCGCGGCAGACCTGGGCCACGGCGGCGAGCTGGACACGATCGAAAAGATCGATCTCGGCGAGCGCCTCCTCGCTGAAGAAGTCACGCAGCAAGGTGTCCGGCCCCTCCGCGCCTCCGCGCGACCATGATTTCTCGAGCCGCGCGATCTCCTCGACGACGATCTCCTCCGTGATGCGCCGCGCCGGCGCCAAGGTCGCCATTCGCGTCACCGAGGCGCCGAGGTCGCGAAAATTTGCGCGCCAGCTCGCGCGGTCGGACCGCGCGAAAGCGAGATAGCGCTCGCGCGCCTCGCGATTGAAGGTCGCCCGAACGCCTTCGCGCTCGGCGAAGCGCACGAGCTCGAAATCGAGATTGGGCTCGATGTCCTCGCGTCGGTCCTTCAGCGCCGGCAGCTCGAAGGTCCAAAGATCGAGACGCGCGAGCAAATCCTCGCGGAATTTCCCTTTGGCGACGTCGACTGAAAGATCGCGATTCGTGCCGGCGATCAATTGAAAGTCGCTCATCGTCTCCTTGTCCGAACCGAGCGGCAAAAAGCGCTTCTCCTCTATGGCGCGTAGGATCACCGCCTGCTCGTCGAGACCCAGCTCGCCGATCTCATCCAAAAAGAGCATGCCGCCGTCCGCCTTGCGGAGCAGGCCCGGCCTCTCCGCGAGTGCTCCGGTAAAGGCGCCCTTGGCGTGGCCGAAGAGCGCCGACATCGCGCCGTCCCCCCGCAAAGTCGCGCAATTCACCTCGACAAAGGGGCCCTTGAGGCGATGGCGCATCTTCTTCAATTCATAGATGCGGCTCGCGAGCTGTGATTTTCCGGCGCCCGTCGGACCCATGAGCAGCAGCGGAGCCTTCGATAGCGCCGCTACTTGCTCGATGCGCTCGATCATTCGGTTGAACGCCTCGTTGCGCGTGGCGATGCCCGATTTGAGGAAAGACGTCGCCTGCGCCTTCTCGGCAGCGAAGCGCGTGGCGATCTTATCGTATCGCGCGAGATCGAGATCGATGACGCCATAGGTCCCTGCGCCGCCTTCGCGCCAGCGCTTGGGCGGCGTCAGCTGCAAAATCTTCGCTGGAACATAATGTGCCTCGACGAGCAGAAACCAGCAGATCTGCGCGACATGCGTTCCCGTCGTGATGTTGACGAGATAGTCCTCCTTCTCAGTGTCGAAGGAATAGGCGTCGGCGAAGTCGCGCATGGCGCCATAGACCTCCTGGAAATCCCAAGGGTCGGTCAAATTCAAAATTCGCCTTTCAACCTTCGTCTCTGGCGAGACCTGCGCGATGTCGCGGGTGACGCGCTCCGCGAGCGCGGCGGCGTGATTGTCGTGAATGAGCTCCAGCCGGTTGACCAGAAAATCTTCGTGCTGGCAGAGCGCCACGGTCGGGCGCCAGCGCTCCCAGCGATTGTCCTTGCCGGCGTCCATCGTCGTGCCGAGAAAGCCCATGACCACTCGAGGCCGCGTCATCTGTCTATCCAAAAAGATAAGATACGATACTTATAGCTCCCATAGATGGAAGCCGCAACGGCGCAGATCATCGTCGGTAGATTCTATTATCATGTAATACCAATATGTTAACATAACGGACCGCTGGCGCGGCCCCTCTGGCACGCTGGTCGCAATAAAGGCTCCGTCACAGTGAGAAGGAACGGAGCCATGGCGAGCAAAACTCTGTTCGCGTCCATCGTCGGAAAGCTGCTTCCGCGAGCGAATGCCCGGAATGAAGCGGGCGGCCCCGCCTATGCGCGGACCCCGCGCCATAGACTCGCGCAGCTCGCCGCAACGGGAACGCTGAACCACACCTTCTACGCGGATGCGCAGAGTCAGCTCGACAATGCGCTGCTGACGGCGCTCGACGTCGATCCGGCCTTCGTCGCCAAGGCGGCCATTTATGCGCGTCAGAAAGGGCATATGAAGGACATGCCGGCCTTGCTCGTCGCGCTTTTGTCGACTCTGCAGACGGACGACTTTTCCAAGGCGTTCCGGCGCGTGATCGACAATGGCAAGATGCTGCGCAGCTTCGCGCAGATCATGCGTTCGGGCGCGGTGGGCCGCAAGTCGCTCGGCTCACGACCTAAGCGTCATATCGCCAATTGGCTCGAGGACGCGTCGGACATCGAGATCATGCGCGCCGCGGTGGGTCAGGACCCATCTCTCGCGGATGTGATCAAAATGGTTCACCCGAAGCCGAGGTCGAAGGAGCGGGAGGCGCTCTACGGCTATCTGATCGGACGGCCCTATAACGTCGCGGCGTTGCCGCAGGTCGTGCAGGAGCTCGAAGTGTTCAAGCGCGATCCGTCGCAGACGCCGCCGAATGTGCCGTTCCAGATGCTGACCGCGCTTCCTCTCGACAAGGAGCATTGGGCGGCGATCGGCTCCAAGGCAGGCTGGCAGATGCTGCGCATGAACCTCAACACTTTCGCTCGCCATGGCGCGTTCGATGTATCGTGGTTCCCGTGCAAGGCGGCCGAGCGGCTGCGTGACCGCAAAGAGATCGAGCGGGCGCGCGTGTTCCCTTATCAGCTGATGGCGGCTTACGCCGCCGCGGACGAAAAGGTTCCGCGCATAGTGCTGGACGCGTTGCAGGATGCGATGGAGATCGCGGTGTCGAATGTTCCGCGCGTGAAGGGGCGAGTGGTCGTCTGCCCGGATGTCTCCGGCTCGATGTCATCGCCCGTGACGGGCTATCGCAAGGGCGCGACGTCGAAGATTCGCTGCATCGACGTCGCCGGCCTGGTCGCGGCGGCGTTTCTGCGGAGCAATCGGCAGACGCGCGTGCTTCCATTCGACTTCGACGTGGTCGATGTGCGTCTGAACGCGCGCGACAGCGTGATGACGAACGCGCAGAAGCTCGCTTCGATCGGCGGCGGCGGAACCAATTGCTCGGCGCCCCTGCGTAAGCTCGTCGCCGAGCGCGCCGAAGTCGACCTCGTGATCCTCGTCTCGGACAATGAGTCCTGGGTCGATGCGCGGCAGGGCGGGCGCGGAACGGCGACGATGGAGAGGTGGCAGGAGCTGAAGCGTCGAAACCCCGACGCCAAGCTCGTCTGCATCGACATTCAGCCCTACGCGACGACGCAGGCGGCGGAGCGCGACGACATTTTGAATGTCGGCGGCTTCTCCGACGCCGTGTTCGAGATGGTCGCGGCCTTCGCGAAGGGTGAGCTCGACGCGGAGCATTGGGTGGGCGAGATCGAGAAGATCGATCTTTAGGAGCAAACAGGGCCATGGCGAATGCGGTCGGGAGTACATTGCCTGTCACGCAAACCGCCTCCCGACGATCGGCGCGAGCCTCTCGTCGCCATGGCCCGCCTGACGCGAACAGGTCGCGACGAATGCGGAACGAAACTACATCGCTTATGACGACCGGGTCGCGGGTTCGAATCCCGCCGGGCGCAAGCCCGTAGCTCAGTGGTAGAGCAGGGCTCGAGGAGCGCGGCGCGAGCTGCTTTCGCAAGAGCTATGTTTCGTTCAAATTTGTCGTCGCGGCCTTTTTCCGACGAAAGAGAAGGAAAACGCGAAAACGTCATGGCGAATGCCGGCGGGAGTACATCCTCCATCCGGGCGCGGCGGCTGGAAACCGCCCCCGACTCACCGTTATCGGGAGCCCGCCTCTCGCCATTCTCGTCGCCATGGCGTCCAAATGAAAATGCGGCGAATGCCTGTGGGACTACATTGGTAGAGCGCCCTTGACCGGGAGGTCGGCGGTTCGATCCCGCCCGCGCATCGTAAGGATGCGTCGAAGCTCATGTCCTGCGCCCTTTTGTCGCCGCGCCCTTGGAACTTGTATCTCTCGCGCGGAAACGTCGATATGCGCGATGTTCTGCGTCGAGCGTTTTGAAAATGAGGAATAGATCGATGGGGACGAAAGCGGATCGCTCTTATGACCTTCTCAGCGAGGCCTTCGACGCCGCCAAGGGGAGCAAGGCGGCGCCGGTAAAAATGTGGACGCGCGGCGTGCCGGTGGACGAGGCCTCCAAGCAGCAGCTGCTCAACACCGCTGGCATGCCGTTCATCTACAAATGGCTCGCGGTGATGCCCGACGTTCATTATGGCAAGGGCTCGACCATCGGCTCGGTGATTCCGACCAAGGGCGCGATCATTCCGGCGGCAGTCGGTGTCGATCTCGGCTGCGGCATGATGGCGGTTCGCACCTCGCTCGCGGCGTCGGATCTCCCCGACACGCTCGCGCCTCTGCGGGCAGCGTTGGAAAAGGCCGTGCCGCATGGGCGCACTTCGGGCCGAGACAAGGGCTCCTGGAGCGATTTGCCGGCGGCGACGGCCGAGGATTGGTCTGCGTTGGAAGCTGGATTCACGCGCATCGTCGACAAGCATCCCAAGCTCGCCAAGGCCAACACCGCGAACCATCTCGGCACGCTCGGCACGGGCAATCATTTCATCGAGCTCTGTCTCGATGAGGAGGATCGCGTGTGGCTCATGCTGCATTCGGGCTCGCGCGGTGTCGGCAACGCCATCGGCTCCTATTTCATCGAACGCGCCAGGGAGGACATGCGCCGCTACTTCATCGATATTCCCGACAAGGATCTCGCTTATCTGCCGGAAGGAACCGAAGGATTCGACGATTATGTCGAGGCCGTGGAATGGGCGCAATCTTTCGCCATGGCCAATCGCGAAGTGATGATGCGCCATGCGGTCGACGCCGCGCGCGAGGTGATCGCAAAGCCCTTCGAGGCGCATCTCGAGGCGGTGAACTGTCATCACAATTATGTCGCGCGTGAACATCACTTCGGCGAGAATGTGCTGATCACCCGCAAGGGCGCAGTGCGCGCGGCCGAGGGCGTGATGGGAATCATCCCCGGCTCCATGGGGGCGAAATCGTTCATCGTGCGCGGCAAGGGCAATGTGGAGAGCTTCTGCTCCTGCTCGCATGGCGCCGGACGCGTGATGTCGCGCACCGAAGCCAAGCGTCGCTTCACGATCGAGGATCATGCGGCCGCGACGGCGGGCGTCGAATGCCGCAAGGACGCCGATGTGATCGACGAGACGCCGAAGGCTTACAAGGATATCGACGCCGTGATGGCGGCGCAGGCCGATCTCGTCGACATTGTCCATACTCTGCGTCAGCTCGTTTGCGTGAAAGGGTGAGCGTGCCGAA